>WIJN01000120.1:0-610 GCA_009496085.1 Streptococcus mitis
CTTTATCCCCGTACAATGCACAATGAATGTATTCCTTTCCTTTTCCGTATCTTTTTACGAGCGTAAAATTTGCGACACTGACTTCTTCTGTATCTCTCATAAAAGTAGTCTTAACTGGTGCTTCTATCAGATTGGCATTAATATTTATCATTTCTTTATCCACTGTTATACCTCCAATAAAAAATGCGATTGAAGAATTATTTCAATCGCTGCGTTCGTATATTTTTTCTATTATCTTGTAGGGCTTTTATTTCTTATCATATATTCATATTCTCCTCAAAAATAAAAAGGACGACAGAATATCAATCTTCCATCGTCTTTTTAGGTTCTATTTGACATAAAAATCTTAATCTAACTTATTTTTTAGATTATCAAATATCACTTTTAATAAATATCTATGTCTTGCATCATCGTAATCTTGTAATGATACTATTTTCATTTAACTCAACCTTTCCCCTTTGTTTGATATAGCCTTCAATATCAAAGATGTTCCTCTTATCATAGTCTTCTAAAAGTTTATAATTCTTATGTTTTGTAATGTCAAACTTATCAGATAAAAATGGTCTGACACCTCTTAATTGAAAGATACATTTTCCTCCATCCATAACGG
>WIJN01000012.1:0-72893 GCA_009496085.1 Streptococcus mitis
GTTTATTGTTGTAGTAATCAATATAGTCTACAATAGCTTGTTCCAATTGCTTAAGCGACTGAAACGACTTCTCATAACCGTAAAACATTTCCGATTTCAGAATCCCAAAGAAGGACTCCATCATACCATTGTCTGGGCTGTTACCCTTACGTGACATGGATGCTTGAATTCCCTTACCCTCAAGAAACTGATGATAAGAATCGTGTTGATATTGCCAGCCTTGGTCACTATGGAGAATCGTATTCTCATAGTGCTTCTCTGTGAATGCCTGTTCCAACATTGTTTTTACTTGTTCTAAGTTGGGTGAAGTTGAAAGATTATAGGCGATAATTTCGCTATTAAAGCCATCTAAAACTGGTGATAAGTAAAGCTTTTGAGTACTTGCTGGAATGGCAAATTCTGTCACATCTGTGTAGCACTTTTCCATTGTTTTAGAGCCTTCAAATTGGCGTTGAATGAGATTCTCTGCCTTCTTACCAACATCTCCTTTATGAGAAGAATATTTTCGTTTCTGTCGCATTTTAGCTTGTAAATTGAGTACTTCCATCAAGCGTTGAACTCTTTTCTGATTTACCAGATAACCACGATTTCTTAGTTCTAAATGAATCCGACGATAACCATAATTTCCCTTGTGTTCGATAAAAATGGATTGAATTTCATCTTTAAGCTCTTGGTCCTTATCTGGTTTGTCTAGCTGTTTCAAGTGATAGTAGTAGGTCGAACGAGCTAGCTAGTTTAATGGCTTTTAGAAGAATATCTAACGAAAACTCAGTCATTAATTCTTGAACAATTTCTGTCTTTCTTCTTTCTCTTTTTCCTCCTTCAAGCGGAGTTCTCTTAACTTTTTTAGAATGGCATTCTCCGCTCTCAAGTACTCATTTTCTGCTTGAAGACGTTCTAATTCTGTCATATCTTCAGGTCTCGTTTTTGGTTTACGTCCCATTTTAGGTACTCTCCCTCTTGTTTTCTCAACAATAGTATACCCGTTTTTCTTGTATTGTGCTAGCCAGTTAAGAAGTATCGTACGACTTGGGAGGCCGTATTCAAGAGAAACTCTATCTTTAGTCCAGCCTTCATGTAAGACTTTATGAATCATTTCTTGTTTTAAATCAGGAGAATAGTAACGATTTTTTCCTTTTTTGACGAACTCTATTCCGTAACGATCAATCAATTTAATCATATACCTAAGATTAGAATTATTTATCTCAAATTTATTTGAAAGTTTCTCTAAGCTATATCCTTGTTTTCTAAGTTCATAGATCTGAACTTTATCATCATAAGTTAATTTCATAATAAAAACACCCCAAAAGTTAGATTTTTTCTGTCTAACTTTTGGGGTGCAGTTCAGAACAACCTTGATATTATGCGTTTTATTGTTGAAAGATTTACTTCATTTTTCCTGAATCGAGTTTCTCCTAGCCTCTGCTACTTCTACTTCACAGGTATCTCCTTAATCACACGCGCAGGATTGCCAGCTAGGACAACATTGTCTCCGAAAGATTTGGTGATCACAGCCCCAGCTCCTGCAACAACGTTATCTCCCAGTATCACTCCAGGAAGGACAATGACACCTCCTCCAGCCCAGAAATTGTCTCCAATGGTGACGGGCTTGCCATATTCCACACCTGAATTACGTTCATGCGGATCCAATGGATGGAGTGGGGTTAAAAACTGACAATTAGGACCAATCATGGCATTGTCACCGATACGAATCGGACAAACATCCAGCATGGTCAAGTTCCAATTGGAGTAGAAATTTTCCCCTAGATGGATATTGACTCCATAATCGACTACCAGTCGTGGATTGACATAGAGATTCTGCCCAGTTGACCCAAACCAAGTCTTGATAATCTCCGCTCCCTTCAAGGGGTCTTCTTCCTTGTTAAAGGCAGCCTGTTTTTGGCGAGAAGCCTGAGCCAAGGCTCTCAGTTCTGGGTCCGATGGACGGTAAAAATCTCCTGCAATCATTTTCTGGTATTCACTGGTCATCTTATCACCTCACACTTACTTTGACGCCATCATATCAAAAAGGCTTTGAAAGGTCAAGAATAAGCTGGTCGAGGACTTCTTTCCAGTCTCTCAAAACAACTTGCTTGACAAAAGCTTGACTTCATGGTTTAATATACCCCATAAGGGTATATTTGGAGGTGCCTATGTTTCACTTATTTACAAAAATTGACAGTATTTCTACCAGCGAGTTAGAATCTAAACTCAAGGAAACAATTCAGCTACTGGATGTTCGGACACCGATGGAATTTCGTAGAGGTCATATCAAAAATGCCAAAAATGTTCCTCTGACCGAAATTGGTTCCTACACACCAGCGACAAATGAAACACTTTATGTCATTTGTCATTCTGGTGTGCGTAGTAAGATGGCTGCTAAAAAGCTAAAGAAAAAAGGCTACGATGTCATCAATGTCCGAGGCGGTATGAGCGCTTGGACAGGAAAAGTCATCTAGAAGCATAAAGGAGAAAATCAATGAAAATTATCATTGTCGGGGGAGTTGCAGGCGGAATGTCAGCAGCAACCCGTCTCAGACGTCTCATGGAAGACGCTGAAATCACTATTTTTGAAAAAGGTCCCTTTGTTTCCTTTGCAAACTGCGGACTTCCTTACTATGTTTCAGGAGAAATTGCAAACCGTGATAGTTTATTGGTCCAAACTCCTGAAAGTCTCAAGGCACGCTTTAATCTGGACGTGCGACCATTTCACGAGGTCATCAGTATTTCCCCAGCAGAACACACTGTGACGGTACGACACGATGGACAAGAATTTACAGAAAACTACGACAAGTTGATTCTCTCCCCAGGAGCTAAACCATTTGTTCCTGCCATTGAGTGTTTGGCAGAAACTAAGAATACCTACACGCTTCGCAACGTTCCCGATCTCGATGAAATTATGGCAGCCTTGGACAATCATCCAAAAGAAGCTGTCGTTATCGGTGCAGGCTTTATCGGACTTGAAATGGCTGAAAACCTAACGAAACGTGGATTGCAAGTTACTATCGTGGAGAAAGCACCCCATGTCTTGCCGCCATTAGATCAGGAAATGGCAGCCTTTGTCCAAGCAGAATTGGTCAAAAATAGCGTTCGCGTCATCACTTCTCAGTCTGCGGTTCGATTTGAAGACCAAGGAAATATCATCGTTCTAGAAAATGGTCAAAAGATTGCTTCTGACCTCACCATTCTTTCTGTCGGTGTTGAACCTGAAAACGGACTGGCCAAAGTTACGGGGATTGAACTGGGACTTCGTGGTGGAATCCTGGTCGATGAACATTATGAAACCAGTCAAAAAGATATTTTTGCAGTTGGGGATGCCATCGTCGTCAAGCAAGAGATTACAGGCCAAGATGCTCTCATCTCTCTCGCTTCTCCTGCCAATCGTCAGGGACGCCAAGTGGCAGACGTCATCGCAGGACTAGAACGTACAAACAAGGGCAGTATCGGCACTGCGATCGTTCGTGCCTTTGATATGACAGCTGCTTCGACTGGTCTCAGCGAGCGTATCCTTAGCATGAATCAACTTCCTTACAAAGTCCTTCATATCAGTGGGAAAGACCACGCTGGTTATTATCCAGGCGCTACTGATATGACCTTGAAGCTCCTCTTTGACCCAACCACTGGAAAAATCTACGGTGCCCAAGGAGTTGGGAAGAAAGGTGTTGACAAGCGAATCGATATCCTAGCAACTGCTATCAAGGGAAATCTCACCGTCTTTGACTTGCCAGAATTGGAGTTCACCTATGCGCCACCATTTGGCTCTGCCAAGGATCCCGTCAATATGCTGGGCTACGCAGCCTTGAATCTTATCGAAGGTCTCAGCGACAATGTTCAATGGTACCAGCTCGAAGACGAACTGGCTAAGGGTAAGAAATTTCTAGATGTACGGACAAGTGGCGAATTCCAAAGTGGTAGACTCAAAGTCGACACCATCCACATTCCCCTAAACGAACTACGGGAACGCTTGGACGAACTGGACAAGAACCAAGCCTACATCGTTAGCTGTCACAGTGGTTTGCGCAGCTATATCGCAGAGCGTATCCTCAAACAAGCAGGATTTACCGTCCAAAACCTTGACGGCGCTTATTCACTATACAAAATGGCTAAGCCAGAAGGAGTAGAATATGGAAACTAATATCAGCATGGCTGACTTTTATGAAAAATATCAAAATGAAAATTTAGAGCTTATCGATGTCCGTGAAGCACATGAATTCCAAGCAGGACATGCACCAGGTGCCAAAAATCTTCCATTAAGTACCTTAGAGCAAGGCTATAAAGAACTCAAACCTAACCATGAATACCATGTCATCTGTCAAGGTGGAGTGCGTTCTGCCTCTGCCTGTCAATTTCTCAGCGCCCAAGGCCTCACCGTTACCAATGTAGAAGGTGGTATGAATGCTTGGCCTGGGCAAGTAGAATAATCAAAAGGAGCTGGGCAAAAACTCAATTTCAGGAGAAAGTGAAGTAAATCTCCCCACAATAAAACGCATAGTATCAAGGCTTTCAACACCTGATAGTATGCGTTCTTTTATTTTAAAGACTTTTTCCAGCCTCTCTTGATTCACATTAAACTATTCTAATATCAGAGATCTTTGCAGCTCTCATTCATTTATTTCCGTTTAATCAAGTATCGGATAGCCTTTTCTAGGCGTTCCTTTTGAGCTTCAGGATCGTCTAACGGCTGATTAATACATTCAGTAAGGTTTTCGGTAATTATCATCTCAATCACGCGCTCCACACTAGATTTCACGGCTGTCAATTGCGTTACAATATCAGCACAGTCACGATCTTCTTCAATCATCTTTTGAATCCCGCGCAACTGACCCTCTGAACGTTTCAAACGAGTAATATACTTTGAGTTTGTCATTTCTTTTTCCTTGCTCGATTTTTCTTCATTATATCTCTAATCAGCTCCTTTGTCAAAATTCTCGCCCATCCGTCTCACGCAGTTCTGTTACCTCAGGCTTTTCAAAAGGCAAACTAGCCATGCTGATAACTTGATAGAAATTCCTAGTTTTATCTATTTAAGCGAACACGAGTCACAATTCCGTCTGGGTCTATGATTTCCAACTGGCTCGATGTCAACCACTTGATTGGTGCATCAACTTCTTGTGCTCGTTGGGCAATCGCTAACAGTTCTTCTTTACGAGCTACCTCAATAACATAATAGGCCAAACCTGGCAAGCCTGGCTTACGCGAAGCCAGATCTTTTCCTCCCCATTCATTAACTGCTAAATGATGATGGTAGTCTCCAGCTGCAATCCAGCTAGCGCTAGACACACTGAATTTATCCTCTAGTCCTAACACCTTTTGATAAAACTGGCTGGACTTTCGACTATCCTTGACGGAAAGATGAATATGCCCCATTCTCGTACCTTCTGCTAGGATAAAGGGCTCTACTCTTTCTCCCAACTCATAAATGTCCTGCGCCGCAAGAGCCTCCGTCACTCCGATAATGCGTCCATCTTCTCGAATATCCCATGTGGAAACTGGCTTATCTCGATAGAGTTCAATACCATTTCCCTCCAAATCTTCCAAGTAAAGAGCCTCACTGTAACCATGGTCTGCACCGCCCACAAGAGGAATCTGTAAATCTGTCAGGTGTTTCAAGACATCAGCTAAAGCCTTTCGTGTCGGCAAGAGAATAGCCAGATGGTAAAGACCATAATGTTCCCTTACTTCTCCGCTCTCTTGTACTTGAATCAGCTGTACCAAGGCTTTTCCACCAAAACCTAGAATGGCCTCTGTCTCAGTTTGAGATAAGATTTCTAAACCAATGATTTGCTGATAAAAGGATGTTTGACTTGCCAAATCCTTTACATTTAAAACTGCCTCTACCAAATAAATGTGACTCTTGTATTCATAGGTCATAAATGGTTCTCTTTTTGTTGTAATTATTATTATTACAACTATTATATAATATCCATCAAGAAAGTCAAGCCAGACAACTTGAAGCCTCTATTCTAACAAAAAGAGGCCAATGTTTGCCATCAACCTCTTTCTTATCGTTCATTCTTTTTGCTAAGTAAGATGAATACTTTACCTATGACTTACTATCTTCAGCCTAGTTTACCCATTCACCATTACCATTTACACGATAACCATCTGGTGTCGTTGTGCTGACTGCCAAAGCTCCTGAACCATATGCATAGTACCAGTACTTGCCTACTTTAAACCAACCTGTCTTCATGACACCTGATTGATCAAGATAATACCAAGTACCATTTTCCTTATACCAGCCTGTCTTCATAGCTCCTGAGCCATCAAAGTAGAACCATCTGCTACCATCTGTTCCCCAGCCTGTAAACATCGCGCCTGAACTATCAAGGAAATACCATGCTCCATCAACTTCTACAAATCCAGTCTGCATGACACCTAAACCATTCAAGTAGTACCATTTACCACCCGTTTTCACCCAGCCTGTCTTCACATCACCAGACTCATAAAAATACCATTTTCCATTAGACTTCACCCAGCCAGACTGACTAGATGTAGAGGTTCTAAAATCTTTCAGCGGTTTTTCTACAACCGTAGCTTTACTTTTAACTGTTGAAAGATTTGATGCAGTCACTTCTGTATACTGAATAGCAGAACCATATCCACCAGCCAATTCCTCTGAAGAAGCATCATCACCTAAAGCTATAGAAATCGTTGCCACTTTCTGAGAACTAGCTGCATTTCTAAAAGCCGCAAGCCCCACATAGGTAAATTTAGAATTGATCAGAACCTCATAATAACCTGTAAATTCTTTAGATGTTCCACCCTTCTTTTTCGCTACATAATTCGCCTTCTCAGCATGCCAGTTTTCAATTGCTTTTAGAAAACCTTCATAGTTCACATCTAAAGCTTCTCCTCTTATATTATTACTAGATGGAAAAGCAGTCCAGATTTCTTTCGTAGAAAGACGCTCAGGTTTCAGAGTTACTGACACCTCAGTAGCGCGTACAAAAGCAGTTTTCTCAAGATCAGTAGACCATTTGATAGGGACATACTTATCTACCAAACCTTCATCAGCTGCTTCCTTACGAATCTTATTGATCGCATCCAAAATAGCTTGTTTATCTGGGGTTAAAAATTCTCCCTTAATTCCAACTAAAACGTTGCCACTAGAAGGATTTAACACTTCTGAACTCAAAACATTTTCATTTCTACCATCAGCAGATTGTGTTGCCACCAATCTGTCATTAGCAAAAACATCAGTTGTCAAAACTGCTCCTGCCAAGGTCAAAGCCAAGGCGCTAGCAAATACAATTTTCTTCATCTTTTTCTCCTTTTATCCTTTAGATAGGACAGGTATTTTCACTATTAAATTATATCATATTTCCCTATTCTTTGTCCGTTTCTACTAATGTCATGAGGTAAATAAAACTCACCCCGAAAAGTAGAATCTTCATCTTTTATTTCACAACAAGTTCATAACGTGTCTTACTGGTGAAGGTTTGACCGGCTTTGAGAATGACTTGGTCTTTAAGGTCACTGTGAATGGCATCTGGTAAAGCTTGCGCTTCAAGGGCAATCCCATTGTGCTGTACCATTGGCTGACCTCCTATGATGACACTTTCATCCACAAAGTTTGCTGTATAGACAACAAAACAAGGAGCCTCTGTCTTGAAGAGCAGGAAGCGACCTGAATTTTGGTCATAAAGGAAACCAGCATTATCATGACCCACAGGAAGAGCAAATGGATGATCCAAACCAGATACCAGCTGGATTTGCTCATCTTCTTCTGCAAAGATATCCTTCAACAAAGCACCATTGTAGATGTGTTTTACTACGTCACGATTGGCATCTGGAGTTTTGTCCGGAACACCGTCGGGAGCGATTGGGTAAATGCCCTCAGTATTTAGCTGGAAGACATGACGGTCAATTGTCTGCGTGAAATCACCAGACAAGTTAAAATAGCTGTGGTTGGTTGGATTGACCAAGGTATCTTGATCAGTTGTTACTTTATAGCTAACCTCGTAAGCTCCATTTTCTTCTAAGTGATAACTGATCCAAATCTTAAGATTTCCAGGAAATCCTCCTGTCCCATCTGTACGCTCTGTGTAGAGAGTCAAGCCATGGTCGCTCACTTCAACTAGTTCAAACAAGCTAGAATCCCAACCAGTTGAACCACTGTGGTTACAGTTGCTAGCATTGTTGACTTCAAGGTCATAGATCTTGCCATTAAGTTCAAAGGTCGCACCTGCAATACGACCTGCTACAGGACCTACGCTAGCTCCATGCTTGGGACTATTGCCTACATAGCTATCAAAGTCATCAAATCCCAAAATAACATTGGCAAAATTTCCAGCCTTGTCAGGCGTTACATAGCGCAAGATGGTCGCACCATAAGTCATAACTTCAAGCTGGTAGCCACCGTCAGTCTCAAAACGATAAGCCAAGACATCTTGTCCCTCAACATTTCCAAATACACGCTCTGTGTATGCTTTCATTCTGTTCTCCTTTTACTATTTCTCTCAAGCAAACAAACCATAGAAAGCGCCTTGACAATCTATGGTTTATCTGATAATTTACAAATCCTCTTGTCAAGGATTCATAAACATTGCCTTATACTCAATGAAAATCAAAGAGCAAACTAGGAAGCTAGCCGCAGGCTGCTCAAAGCACTGCTTTGTGGTTGTGGATAGAACTGACGAAGTCAGCTCAAAACACTGTTTTGAGGTTGCAGATAAAACTGACGAAGTCCGTAACATCTATACGGCAAGGCGACACTAGTATGGTTTAAAGAGATTTTCGAAGAGTATTACTTTTGATATTCGTGGATGATAACACCTTGTACCACACGGTTTACGGTACCTGTAGGAGACGGTGTATCTGGTTTATTTTCTACCTTGAGTGAAGTCAATAGGGCAAAGAGTTGGGCATAAACGATGTAAGGGAAAACACGGTAAATATCATTCAAGACACCGTCACAACCAAGGGCAACTTCCTTGACATTTGCAAGACCAAAGGCTTGATCACTCAAAAGCACAACACGACGAGCAATCTGATCACCAGCAACTTCACGAACCAAGTCCAAGTCGTACTTGCGAGTGTAGTCTGTTGTTGTACCAAAGACCAAAACAACTGTATCTTCGTTGATAAGAGATTTTGGACCGTGACGGAAGCCGACTGGGCTTTCATACATAGTCGCCACTTGGCCAGCTGTCAATTCCAAAATCTTGAGCTGAGCTTCATGAGCAAGTCCAAAGAAAGGACCAGCGCCTAGATAGATGACACGGTTAAAGTCTAGGTCAACAAGTTCTTTGACATCTTCTGCATTGTCTAGAATTTTACGGGCAAGACTAGACACAACTTCAAAACGTTCAGCTTTAACAGCAAATTCTGTAGGATCAAAGACCAAGAGAGCTGTTAACATCATAGACGTAAAGCTAGAAGTCATGGCAAAGCCAGCATCATTAGAGGCAGCTGGTTGCAAAAGCAAGAGATTGCGGTCATCTCCATGAGCTTGAAGAGCCAATTTACCATCTGCCGCACAAGTAATCGTCACTTGATAAAGCTCATCCACCAAGGCTTTGGCCAAATCAACAGTTGCCACACTTTCAGGTGAATTTCCACTACGAGCGAAAGATACAAGGACAGTTACTACATCTTTTTTCAAATAAGTTTCTGGATTGGCAACGATATCTGTTGTCGCAATAGCATTGAAATTCCATTTGCGTTCGTCGTAGACTTCCTTAAAGTAAGGTACCAAGGTATCTCCCACATAAGCAGAAGTCCCAGCACCTGTCAAAATAACCTTGATATAGTCATGTTTATCAGCAATCCCTTGTAGGAAGGCTGCAATTTCTTCACGTTTTGCTTGATAAGATTCAAAAGCTTCTTTCCATACATCAGGTTGTTGGTAGATTTCACGTGTAGTGATTTCTGCACCCAATTCGAGCAAATCTTCTTTTGTATAATGTAACATTGAGTTCCTCTTTTTCTATTAAAGATGGGAATGGGAGTAAGCCCCATTCCCATGTATATTCTATATAAAATGTTCTAACGATTTTCACGTTGTCACATCTTATTGAATCGAGTTCCAACTAAAATCTTTGGGAAAAAGACCGATTATCGTCGGAGCATCGCTCCATCCTCCTATCACCTATTTTCCCTGTGATTTTCACGTTGTCACATCTTATTCATCTTCGTCATCATCGAAGCCCGCTAACAGGTCATTGACTTTCACGATGCTTTCTGCAGCACGGCTCTTATAGTCCGCATCTGCGCCTGTAAGACTCGCATTGATAAATTCAATCACCATTGGAAGATTCATCCCTGCGTAAAGGTCAATATCACGACCTTCCATAATCAAACGACTTACCACGTTACATGGTGTTCCACCGAGAAGATCCGCAAAGACTAGGAAATCATCCAATCCTTCAATAGCAGCTTCAAATTTTGCAGTAAATTCTTCTGGGCCATCTTCTGGAAGAAGAGCCACTGCATGAATATTGTCTTGTGGACCCATGATCATTTCTGTGCTACCTTTAAGCTCTTCACAGAAACGACCATGACTCACCAAAATTAATGATTTCGTCATAAATTATGCACCCATTCCAAGTACAAATTTACCAAAGGCAGAAAGAGCCAAAGCAAGTACGATAATAATACCGATAGCTTTAGTAGAGTTCATACCTTTCTTACCAAGCAACCAGAATATAAAGGCAGTAAAGATTGCTGGAAGCAAGCGTGGGAAGATTGAGTTCAAGATATCTTGGAAGTCAATCATCTTCTCACCGATTGCCCATTTGTAAGAAATTTCAAAGTTGATCATTGTTGCTACAAGAGCACCCATCATGAAGACACCAAGTACAGATGCAGCGTCAATCAAAGCTGTCAAAGTACTTTGCATGTTGTTGATAAGGTTAACCCCTTCTTTGTAAGCAAATTCCAACTGTTTCCAACGGAAGATGTCATACGCTACTGCAACTGCGATCCAAAGGAAGATTCCCCATGGTTGGCCAGCGATAGCCATAGTTGCTGCGATAGATCCCATGATAGCAGGTACAAGTGAACCAAAGATTGTATCTCCAAGAGGAGCGAATGGTCCCATCAAACCTGTCTTGATACCGTTAACGGCATCTTTTGAACCTACACCATCTTTTTCTTCCATGGCAAGGTCAAAACCAGCGATAATAGTGTGGAAGAATGGTGAAGTATTGAAGAATTGAGTGTGAACTTTCATCATTTCTTTCAATTCAGGAGTGCCATCCCCATACATTTTACGCAATTGAGGCAAGATCATGTAAAGGTAACCAGAAGCTTGCATACGTTCGTAGTTCCAACCCAATTGGAAAGTAAACAAGCTACGTTTGTTGATTTGATTAAAATCTTCTTTTGTAAGTTTGTAATTAGAATTCGTCATCTTCGATTTCCCCACTTTCTGATGGTGTAGAAGGTGCTGCTACAGCTACTTTTTGGCTATTTTTGAAGTGAAGCACTGCTAGGAAGATACCTACGATAGAGATACCAATCATAGACAATCCTTTGAAGTTGTTCACGAAACCAATTTTTTCAGCAACATCTTTCGGTAGAGTACCTACGATACCAGCAACAGCGCCACCAAGACCTGTTACATATGAGTAAAGAACAGTCAACATAGCTGTCAAACCGAATCCCATAGCAAGGTAGTGAAGGTTACGTTTAACTGGAAGGTAACGAAGCAAGATTGCAAATCCAAGACCTGGAAGCATACGTCCTGCGAGTGTCAAACCATCTGCAACCCATTTGTAGGCTTCAACTAAGTCTACTACTGATTGTACAAAGGCACCACCAAAGGCAAGTGCGAAGAAGACTGGAAGGGCACGAGATAGAGCCCAAGGAATCGCACCAAGTAGGTAGTTGCGTTCAATACCTTTATAGTCAAAGCGTTCGATTGCAGCATCCACACGGTGAGCAAAGAAAGTAGTTGTCATACGTCCAAGAACGTCGAAGTAAGTCAAGAGAGCTGCTACTGGCACAGCGATTGTTGTAATCGCAAGTGCTGTATCAATTCCTTGTGAAACAGAGAAGGCTGTCGCAAGAACCGCACCAGAAGTTGCGTCGATACGAGAAGCACCACCGAAGGTACCAACCCCAAGAACGAACAGTTGCAAGTTACCACCGATAAGCAGACCAGTAGTCACATCTCCCATGATTAAACCAGTAATGAAACCAGCAAATACAGGGGAACCTGCAGATGAAACGATCGTCAACTCATCACAGATTTGATAAGCTGAGTACAAAGTGAGAAGTAAAATTTGCCACCATTGTATCATAACAATGACCTCCTAAAAATTTTTTCCTATTTTAATAAGCTCAAAAAGTCTGAAACTGGATCATTTGGAACCATTTGAGCAGTAAGTTTAACACCTTTTTCTGCCAATTTGTGGAAGTCTTCCACATCCTTGTCCACTACGTTGATTGAACGTGTGATGGCGCGAGTTTCTGGTGTTTGAGACATATTCCCAACATTGAGAGTTTCAAGTGGTACACCTGCTTCTACCAAACCAAGGAAACGGTCTGGTTTACGAGCAACGATAAAGAGACGTTGGCTATCGTATTTTCCAGCAAGAATATTGGCTGCCGCTTTTTCAATTGGCAAAATACTCAATTTCACACCTGGTGGTGTCGCGAGTTTCAAACCACTCTTTTCAACGTCGTTGTTGACAACTTCGTCATCTACAACCATAATACGTGAAACATTTAGTTTTCCAGCCCATAGATTGGCTACTTGTCCGTGGATCAAACGTCCATCGATACGGCATCCTACAATTGTCATAAATTTTCCCCCTTTATATGTTTTAGTGTAGGTTTACGAGTTAAATGAATCTCTTCTTTATATTCACCCTCTGTTTCAAAGATGATGATGCGGTTGGCACCTTCCTTGAGATAGCTATGAGGGATATAAAGCGAGAGTGTTGGGCCGACGTTCCAAAAACGTCCTAGATTCTGCCCATTGACAAAGGCAACTCCCTTACCAAACTCAGACAAGTCTAGGTAAGTATCTTTTGGATCTTCGACTGTAAAGTCATAAGCATAAAAGGCTGGTTGTCCTTCTGCCCATCCTTTTGAAAAATCAATTCTCTCAGGATTATCTAGTGGGAGTGGATAGTGTTTCCAGTTTAGTAAGAAATGCAAATCCTTACAAACCCCTGTCCGAATTCCCTTACGTTGCGTGTCCGCTAAGAACTTGTGACCATAGTTGACACGCCCCATATTTTCTATCAGGATATCCAATCTAGACAGCGCTTTCTTTTCTCCTTGATAGAAAATATCTTCCCCAATTTCTGTCTGATATTGGGTTTCAACCCACTGACCATCGACATAAAGCTGAGCTCTATCTCGACCATCAATGATACGAAGTCTTTCTTCTTCTGCATCCCAGTTTGTTTCTGTTCGATAGAGTAGATAGCCATAACTTTGTCCCAATTCCTCCATCTTTTTAGGATAGAGACTTTCTACTGGACTAGACAAGCTATCTAAGGTTTCAAACAAGGAAACTTTTTCAACCAGTGGAATAGCATCCAACTCCATACTCTCTTTGTAGAGTGGTTCCAACTGCGGATACTCTGGGAAATGTGTTGCCATCATCTTCTTAACTGCCAAGTACTTGGCAGTTGGATTTCCTTCTTCATCCAGAAGGGCATCGTAATCATAAGATGTGACTTGTGGCAAATCCAAGGTCCCTCGAGCCGAGCAACCATTCATGAAACCAAAGTTTGTTCCACCATGGAACATGTAGAGATTGATGGAACCTTGCTCCAAAACCTCACGAACTGCATCTGCCAATTCTTTTGGATCCCGTGTGATAATCGGTTCTTTCCAACGATTGAACCAGCCATCCCAGAACTCCATACACATGAGAGGCCATTTCTTGCCATGCTCATCAAAGAATTCCTGCATCTGTGAAAAGTTATATGGAGCCTTAGAACCAAAGTTCCCTGTTACAAAGAGATCATCTTCGATTAAAGTTCCTGCTTTCAGAGTAGCTCGCCATGGACCATCTGATGTAAAGAGGGGACAGGTTACGCCACGCTCTTCCATCAACTGTCGAATGGCTCTCAAATAAGCCTTATCTTCTCCGTAAGAACCATACTCATTTTCAACCTGCATCATGAGAATATTGCCACCATTGTCCAATAAATGTGGGACCAACCGTGCCAAGAGCTGATCATAGTAGCGACCAACAGCCTCAATATAGGCTGGATCTGAGGAACGAATCCTCATATCTTTGGTTAAGAGCCAAGCTGGTAAACCACCAAATTCCCACTCCGCACAGATAAATGGTGACGGACGTACAATAGCATAGAGGCCTAAATCTTGTGCTGTTTGGAGAAATTTCTCCAAATCCAGAGCTCCTTCAAAGTTAAACTCACCTTCACGAGGCTCATGTAAATTCCAAGCTACATAAGTCTCTACTGTATTAAAACCAAGAGCCTTCAAGTTATAAAGCGAATGATACCAATCTTCTGGAGGAACTCTAAAATAATGAATGGCTCCAGATAAAATCTTAAATGCTTTTCCATCGAGATAGAAATCATCCCGTATCTCAAATCGTGTCATATTTTTACCTACTGACAATTAAAGTTCACGCTTTCATTTGTTGATATAGTAAATATATCTCAATATCCTGCATTTGTCAATAGGTTTTCACAATTTTTTTCATTTTTTACCAACTTTTACACAAAAAAATTATAAAGATATAGATTTTACAGACATAGAGCTTCAAATAGCTAGCATGTATAAAAATGTATAAAATCTCCTTTTTTATATGTAAATTAACCTTATAGTCTATTATTCTAATTTTTTTATTCAAAAGACTACTATTCTTTCCGTTTTTATGGTAAAATCTTTAACGGAGAAGGAAAATCGAGGTGAAATTATGGCAATTCCAAAATATCAATATATAAAAGATGAATTAAAGAACAAAATCATCTCTGGGCAATTTGCAAGTGGAGATAAATTTTACACTGAAGCTGAATTGATTGCAATGTATGATGTTAGTTCTATCACAGTTGTCCGTGCCTTAAACGACCTTGCCAAAGATGGTTATATTGTCCGCCAACAAGGAAAGGGTACATTCGTTTCACGCGCACGCAAACACAAACTCGTAGAGTTTTCAGATGTAGAAGTTTTTGAAACTAAAGATGATAAGGTGACCGTCCTTTCTATTGAACGCGGAAATAAACTAAACTACTTGGAAAAACTTGGATTACGTGGTGATCAGTTCTACTACAAGATTGAACGTGTCCGCGAAACAAATGGTGTCGCATACATCTACCACACATCATATATCCCAGAACAATACATCAACGCAAATTATCCAAATCTTGAATATTATAGTTCTATCTATAACCGTTTCAAATCAGATTACCACATTCACATGAATGATGAACATTTTGAAGAAATCAATGAAATAGCATTTCCAACTCCAGAACATGCGGCTTCGGTCCTCGGAGTCGATGAGCAATTCCCAACCGTTTTACAAACCAAGACTACTAAGCTAGAGTCTACTGGTCAAGTTCTCGCTTACAGCGAAACTTATAAACGAGCGGATTATTACAAAATCAAATTCATTTCATGTGACCGTGATCACTAAGAAGAAAGCCTGAGCCTTGCTTGGGCTTTTTTCTATACATATTATACCACAATAAAAAGAAAACGCTTACTTTTTTTGTATGACCTTCTATATTTTGTAGAATATTTTATAGAAATAAGATCGAATTACACTACCTATAGATATGTTAATAAATAGAATTGTATGCTTAATTTTTATTAGTTTTTATACTTATTATAGTTTTAAAGTAATCCTACTTGACTCCTGTTAACGTAACAAATAAAATAAAATTGTTGAATTGTGTAAACGTTATCAATATTAAAATGCAATCAGGAGGTTTTGCAATGAAACATGAAAAAAAACAGCGTTTTTCCATTCGTAAATACGCGGTAGGAGCAGCTTCTGTTCTAATAGGATTTGCTTTCCAAGCACAAGCTGTTGCAGCCGATGGAGTTACTCCCACTACTACGGAAAACCAACCGACCATCCATACGGTTTCCGATTCCCCTCAAGCATCTGAAAATCTGACTACTGAGGAAACACCTAAAGCAGAGATTCAACCAGAAGCTTCAAAAACTGTGGAAGCAGAAACTCCATCTACTGATAAGCTAGCGAATCTTCCAAAAACAGAAGAAAAACCGCAAGCGCAAGAGGAAGTGAGTTCAACTCCTAGTAAGAAAGAAGAAGTAGCAACTCCAACTTCTGCTGAAAAAGAAATTTCTGATAAAAAGTCAGAGGATCTTAGTCCTAAAAAGGAAGAGCTAAAAGATGCTGATTCTAAAGAGTCTAACATAGTTAAGACTGATAAGTCAGAAGCTGACAAGGATAAACCAGCGAAAAAAGATGAGACGAAAGCAGAAGCTGATAAACCAGCAACAGAGACAGGAAAGGAACGCGCTGCAACTCAAAATGAAAAATTAGCTAAACGAAAAATCGTTTCAATTGACGCTGGACGTAAATATTTCTCACCTGAGCAGCTCAAAGAAATTATCGATAAGGCGAAAGAATATGGTTATACAGACCTCCATCTCTTAGTGGGTAACGATGGACTCCGTTTCATGCTGGATGATATGTCTATGAAAGTGGGCGATAAAACCTACTCAAGTGATGATGTCAAACGCGCTATTGAACATGGAACAAACTCTTATTACAATGATCCAAATGGTAACCATCTAACTGAAAGTCAGATGACAGATTTGATTAATTATGCCAAAGACAAGGGTATTGGAGTGATTCCAACTGTCAATAGTCCTGGACATATGGATGCCATTCTCAATGCCATGAAAGAACTGGGTATTGAAAATCCTAACTTTGATTATTTTGGTAAAAAATCTGAACGAACTGTTGACTTAAATAATAAACAAGCAGTTGAGTTTACAAAAACTCTGATTGACAAATACGCTAACTACTTCTCTAACAAATCTGAAATCTTCAATATTGGACTAGATGAATACGCCAATGATGCAACAAATGCTAAAGGTTGGAGTGTGCTTCAAGCTGATAAATATTATCCAAATGAAGGTTACCCTGAAAAAGGATATGAAAAATTTATCTCTTATGCCAATGACTTAGCCCGAATCGTAAAATCACACGGTCTCAAACCAATGGCCTTCAACGATGGTATCTACTATAATAGCGATACAAGCTTTGGTAGTTTTGACAAAGATATTATCGTTTCAATGTGGACTGGTGGTTGGGGGGGCTACGATGTTGCTTCTTCTAAACTACTAGCTGAAAAAGGTCACCCAATCCTTAATACCAACGATGCTTGGTACTACGTTCTTGGACGAAATGCTGATGGCCAAGGTTGGTACAATCTTGATCAAGGTTTGAACGGTATTAAGAGCACACCAATTACTTCAGTTCCAAAAACTGAAGGAGCTGATATCCCTATCATCGGTGGTATGGTAGCTGCTTGGGCTGATACTCCATCTGCTCGCTACTCTCCATCTCGTCTCTTTAAGCTCATGCGTCATTTTGCAAATGCCAATGCTGAATACTTCGCTGCAGACTACCAGTCTGCTGAACAAGCACTAAACGAGGTACCAAAAGACCTGAATCGTTATACTGCAGAAAGCGTTAATGCGGTCAAAGAAGCTGAAAAAGCAATCCGTTCACTGGATAGCAATCTCAGCCGTGCTCAACAAGACACGATTGACCAAGCAATCGCAAAACTTCAAGAAGCTGTTAGTCAGCTAATCTTCACCCCAGAAGCTCAAAAAGAGGAAGATGCTAAACGAGAACTTGAAAAACTTAATAAGAATAAAGTCATTTCCATCGATGCAGGTCGTAAATACTTCTCTTTAGATCGACTCAAACGCATCGTAGACAAGGCGAGCGAGCTCGGCTATTCTGATGCCCATCTCCTTCTAGGAAATGATGGTCTTCGTTTCCTACTCGATGATATGACCATTACTGCCAACGGAAAAACTTATGCTAGTGATGACGTTAAAAAAGCTATTATCGAAGGAACGAAAGCTTACTACGACGATCCAAACGGTACTGCGTTGACACAGGCAGAAGTGACAGAGCTTGTTCAATACGCTAAGGAAAAAGGTATTGGTCTAATTCCCGCTATCAATAGTCCTGGACATATGGATGCCATGCTGGTTGCTATGGAAAAACTTGGCATCAAGAATCCTCAAGCCAACTTTGATAAGGTCTCAAAAACAACCATGGACCTTGAAAATCAAGAAGCTCTTAACTTTACCAAAGCCCTTATCGGTAAATACATGGATTACTTTGCTGATAAATCAAAGATTTTCAACTATGGTACAGATGAATATGCCAATGATGCGACCAACGCCCAAGGTTGGTACTACCTCAAATGGTATGGACTCTATAACAAGTTCGCAGACTATTCTAACAGTCTAGCTACTATGGCTAAGGAAAGAGGGCTACAACCAATGGCCTTCAACGATGGCTTCTACTATGAGGACAAGGACGATGTTCAGTTTGACAAAGATGTCTTGATTTCTTACTGGTCTAAAGGCTGGTGGGGCTACAACCTTGCATCACCTCAATACCTCGCAAGCAAGGGCTATAAGTTCTTGAATACAAATGGAGATTGGTACTATGTTTTAGGCAATCACAAACCAGACGAAGCTTATCCTCTTTCAAAGGCAATTGAAAATTCTGGAAAAGTTCCATTCAATCAACTTGCTTCTACCAAATATCCTGAAGTAGACCTTCCAACAGTCGGAAGTATGCTTGCTATCTGGGCAGATAAACCAAGCGCTGAATACAGGGAAGAGGAAATCTTTGAACTCATGACTGCCTTTGCAGACCACAACAAAGACTACTTCCGTGCTAATTATAATGCTCTCCGTGAAGCAGTGGCTAAGATTCCTACAAACTTAGATGGATACAGTACAGAAAGTATAGCAGCACTCAAGGCAGCAAAAGATGGACTAAACCTTAACCTCAACCGCAGCAAACAAGCTGAACTAGACGCACTAGTAGATAAACTAAAGACTGCCCTTAAAGGTCTTAAACCAGCTGCTACTCACTTAGGAAGCCTAGATGAAAATGAACTGGCTGCTAACATTGAAAACCGACCAGAACTTCTTGTGAAGACAGAAGAAATCCCGTTTGAAGTTATCAAGAAAGACAATCCAAATCTCCCAGCTGGACAAGAAAAAGTTGTCAAAGCTGGAGTTCTAGGTGAACGTACTTCTTACATCTCTGTTCTTACAGAAAATGGGAAATCAACAGAAACCGTTCTTGATAGCCAGGTAACCAAAGAAGCAGTTAACCAAGTTATCGAAGTTGGTGCTCCTGTAACCCACAAAGGGGATGAAAGTGGTCTTGCACCAACTAGTGATGTAAAACCTAGACTAGATATCCAAGAGGAAGCAATTCCATTCACAACCATCACTCGTGAAACCGATCAATTACCTAAAGGACAATCTCGTATCGTGACGGAAGGTGTAAACGGTCGTCTAAATCATTTCTATTCTGTAACTACGGTTACAGACGGAACTGAAGTTAAAACATTGGTTACCAGTGTCGTAGCGCAGGCAGCTGTTACACAAGTAGTCGAAGTCGGAACTCTGGTAACACATGTAGGCGATGAAAACGGACAAGCCGCTGTCAAAGAAGAAAAACCAGCACAAGAAATCCCAAGCGTGCCAACTCCTGTTACAGAAGAAAAACCAAAACTAGATATTCCAAATGAACCAGCTCCAACAACTGTTCCTGCTGAGGAAAGCAAAGCTCTTCCTCAAGCTCCAGCTCCTGTGGCAACAGAGAAAAAACTTCCTGAAACAGGAGGTCACGATTCTGCAGGACTATTAGTCGCAGGACTCATGGCCACACTAGTAGCCTATGGACTCACTAAAAGAAAAGAAGACTAAGTCTTTTCGATAAACAATAAACAGCGAGATTGAAGCTCGCTGTTTATTGTTTAATTAATCACCCAGTCCAAGACGTTCAAAGATATCATCCACTCGTTTGGTATAATAAAGAGGGTTGAAGATCTCATCGATTTCTTCTTGTGTGAGTCGTGATGTTACTTCTGGATCTGCCTCAAGAAGTGGTTTAAAATCTACTTGGTTGTCCCAAGAGTAGGCTGTTTTTGGTTGCACCAAGTCATAAGCTTGCTCACGGGTCATCCCTTTTTCAATCAAGGTCAACATAGCACGTTGGCTGAAGATAAGACCGAAAGTTGAGTTCATGTTGCGGATCATGTTTTCTGGGAAGACTGTCAAATTCTTAACAATATTTCCAAAACGGTTAAGCATGTAGTCAATCAAAATGGTCGTATCTGGTGTGATAATACGCTCAGCTGATGAGTGTGAAATGTCACGTTCGTGCCAGAGGGCTACGTTCTCATAAGCTGTAATCATGTGACCACGGATAACACGTGCAAGACCTGTCATGTTCTCAGAACCGATTGGGTTGCGTTTATGAGGCATTGCTGAAGACCCTTTTTGCCCTTTAGCAAAGAACTCTTCCACCTCGCGTTGCTCAGACTTTTGCAGACCACGGATCTCCGTCGCCATACGCTCTATTGAAGTTGCGATGCTAGCAAGAACCGCAAAGTACTCCGCGTGAAGATCACGAGGAAGGACCTGTGTCGAGATTTCTTGGGCACGGATACCAAGTTTATCGCAGACGTATTTTTCAACAAATGGTGGGATGTTGGCAAAGTTACCAACCGCACCAGAAATCTTACCAGCTTCCACACCAGCAGCCGCATGCTCGAAACGCTCGATATTGCGCTTCATTTCGCTGTACCAAGTTGCCAATTTAAGACCGAAAGTTGTCGGCTCAGCGTGCACACCGTGGGTACGACCCATCATGATGGTGAACTTGTGCTCCTTAGCCTTGTCAGCGATGATATTGGTGAAGTTTTCAAGGTCACGACGGATGATGTCATTGGCCTGCTTGTAAAGGTAACCGTAGGCCGTATCCACCACGTCGGTAGAAGTCAAACCATAGTGAACCCACTTGCGCTCCTCACCAAGTGTCTCAGAAACCGCACGTGTGAAGGCAACCACATCGTGACGCGTTTCCTGCTCAATCTCCAAAATACGGTCGATGTCAAAGTCCGCCTTCTCGCGAATCAAAGCCACATCTTCCTTAGGGATTTCCCCCAACTCAGCCCATGCCTCATCCGCCAAGATTTCCACCTCAAGCCAAGCACGGTATTTATTTTCTTCACTCCAAATGTTCGCCATTTCGGGGCGAGAGTAACGGTTGATCATAATTAAGATACCAAGGACGACCAGAAAACGACTGAATTTTAGGAAACCAACAACGGACGCAAGCGTCCTAGGAGGTTTATCTAAATTCCGAGCTTTCCGCCCGGGTTCAGTTACACTGAAATCTGTTGTCCTTCCCTTTCTAGTTTTAAAGTTGTTTTTTTTTCAGGAGAGAGACACTTATAGCCCGAGTTCAAATGCTTGAACTTTCCCTCTTCTCCTTTCTTTTCTTATTCTATTAAAAATTGGATATCTAAATTCAATCCTAATAAATACGACATTCTTTACTTTATAATATCTAAGTTCTGCAGGCTAAAATATTATGCCTTTAATTACTCATACTCTCAAATTTATTCTTATTTCCAGCTAGATCTCTGAGCAACTATTTGCAAATATTTTAGTCTTGCTATAATTCTTTTAATTTTTTTTTCTTTGCTATAAATTTCATAAACTAAATCTTGAGAAATCAATCCATTATCCCATAATATAGCGACTAGGTCTATTTCTAAGTCATTCACTCCAGACTCACTACTGGAGTAGACATTATTATTTAGTTCTAATTCAAAAAATTTTGCAAACATATCTGATAATATTAAGTTGTAGAAATCTTTTCTATTTCCTGTTGGATAATAATCTTTTTTTAGATATCGATCTTCTATATATCTAGATATATATTTTTTACTATCTTTCCAACCTACGTACAAAATTCGCAATATTCGATAACTAACAGAGAAACCTATTGTTTTTTCAAACTGTTTATATTCATTTAGATTATACTTTTCTTTTACTTCACTCAAGCTCTTCAGCCATGAATTGAAGAAATCAACATTCTCTCTAATTATAAACTCATCGTTACCCTTAATAAAATCATCTCTAAAAATATACTTTCTAGAGTCTAACTGCTTTAATTCTCTTCCAAATTCAATATCTATATTGTCTCTTTCGGATCTATCAGTAATAAGTTTCATCAAGTTCTTAATCATAGTAGCTTGAGATACTATTCCAGCTTGAGAAAATCGATCTTTATAGCCCAACATTTTAATTTTTCCATCTAGTTCTGATTCCATTTTAGGGTCATTCCCATTTAGTACCTGCATTACTTTGTTACAAGTTTTTTCTACTGTTCTTGATTTAGAAAGACCATATAAATCATAAATTAAAGATGTAGATACGGGTTTTTGGTTCCCATTAATTATTTTAAAAAGATAGGCATCCTTAGACGGGTCGGTATCAAATACAAACGCAACAAGTAAATCAAATTTATCGATCTTTCCAGATTGTTTTAAACCTTCTAATCTATGTTGACCATCCACAATTGAGCAAAATTTTGCCTCATCTTCTCTGATCTTAGGTATCTTTATTTTTTCTTCACTCGTATCAATTAAGAAATAATCACTAGAAGCAGATAAAATAATCGGAGTTGGGAACATAGCATCTTTAGTTTGACAAAAATCTGCTATAGACTTTATTCTATTCGTATCTAGTTTTCGTTGAATCCCTGTATGATCATTATATGATTTCCTCGTATTTGATGCCGAGATAGCTGCCACATCCTTCGCAGACATTTTTACAAGAAACATATCACCAATAGGTTGTTTCATTCTAATATATTTTAATGCACTAACCAAAGAAATCTCCTCCCGCTAAGTTCTGTTCCTTACTCTCTCCCTGATTTTCTTTAGATGATCTAGATTCTCCTCTACCAGCTTCTATGATCAAATAGTCACACAGTTTTTCAAATTCAATTAATCCTTTTTGTAAATTTTGGCAAAACTCACTATCCTTTATCTGTTCTCTTACAGAATAACCGTTACTCAATAAATTAGGAAGATTGTTTATAGATTGTATATCAAAACTATATACATTTTCTTCACCTATTGCTTCTAGATCCCTCCCATATATAGAAATCCACGACTTTACATATCTATAACTATCTATAGACTGTGCACAGACATAACAACTTTTATTCACTCTACCAAAAAAATCCGGTGAAAATCCTGTTTTCTGTAGCAAAACATTTTCTATATCTTTGAGCAAACTTTGCGAGTATGTTTTATAATAATTAGAATAATTGTTTAAAAAATTGTCTAATTCTTGTTGTTCCCGTCTATCATAAAATTTTTTAAGTTTATTCTCTTTTTCAATTTGTTTTTTTACATCACTCAAATTATTAAATACTGCAAAACTAATAAATAAAGCTGGTAAAGCTGTCATAGACAGAAAAATATTAACCAATTCCTGCCATTTTTCTAAAAAGTAACAATATACAACAGACAATAATAGAGATATAAATATTGAAATAGCAAACCCTTGCCAATTAATCCTTTTTATAATTTTTTGTTCCACTTTCTAAAACTCCTCAACCTTATCCGGCGCATCACTAAACAAAGTCACATGTCCCATCTTGCGGTTGTGCTTTGCTTCTATTTTACCATACATGTGGAGGTGGGCGCTTGGATTTTCTGTTACATATTTTTCAGCAGCCTCGACGTATTGGCCGAGGACATTGAGCATGACTGCTGGTGCATGTAGTTTGATAGCTGGTAATGGTCCCCCCAGAACACCCAGAATATGGGCATCAAACTGGGAGAAGTCGCAAGCTTCAATAGAGTAGTGCCCAGAGTTGTGTGGTCGTGGGGCAATCTCATTGACGATAATGTCATCAGCTGTCGCAAACATTTCCACACAGAGAGTTCCAGACAAGTTGAGTTGTTCTGCGATTCGCACTGCCATAGCTTTAGCCTTGTCTGCTAGACTTTCTGAAATGCGAGCAGGCACGATGGTCTTAGACAGGATATTGTTGCGGTGGATATTTTCCTGAACTGGGAAAACCGTTATGTCCTTGCCATTTCCTGACACGATAACAGAAATTTCAAGGTCAAAGTTCACAAATTCTTCCAAAACGCAGTCTGCTGAGTCAGCTAACTCATAGGCTTCTTCCAAATCTTCTGCTGAACGAATGACCTTTTGCCCATGTCCATCATAGCCACCTGTCGCAGTCTTGAGGACATAGTTTTTGGACAGGTCGATATCTGCCAAGTCTTGGCTAGAAGTCACAACCTTGTAGGGTGCTACAGTGACTTGAGCCTTGTTTGAAAGAAAGTCCTTTTCAAAAATACGATTTTGCGAAATGCGGAGCAGATCTGTTCCTTGAGGGAGTTGTCCATCCTTGATAACGGCATCCAAACCGTCAGCATCGACATTTTCAAACTCATAGGTGAGGACATCGCAACGCTCAGCCAGCTGACGAAGGGCATCCACATCGTTATAAGGCGCCACAATGATTTCCGCCACACGAGAGGCTGGGCAATCCGCAGCAGGATCCAACACGATAACCTTGTGCCCCATGTAGATAGCTGAGATCGCCATCATCTGACCCAGCTGACCGCCACCGATAATTCCGATTGTTTTAGATGAGCTCATTTGACGACTCCTCTGCGATTTTTCCTTGTTCTTCTGCGAAATCTGCCAATGCTGTCGCGATAGACTGATCCTCTACTGAAAGGAGACGGAGGGCAAAGAGGGCAGCGTTAGTCGCACCTGCTTCACCAATAGCCATAGTTGCGACTGGCACACCACCTGGCATCTGCACAATGGAATAGAGTGAATCCACGCCACTAAGGGCACGAGATTTGACTGGCACACCAATGACAGGAAGGGTTGTTTTGGCAGCTACCATTCCTGGCAAGTGGGCTGCGCCTCCAGCTCCTGCGATGATGACCTTAATACCACGGCTACGAGCCTCCTCCGCATGTCTGAACATGAGGTCTGGTGTGCGGTGGGCAGAGACAACCTTCTTTTCATAGGCTACACCAAAGCGGTCTAGGACTTCTGCTGTTTTTTGCATGGTTACCCAGTCAGATTTTGAGCCCATGATAATGGAAATAATTGGTTTAGTCATAATTTTTCCTTTTTCTTCTTTTTTGATAATGGTCTTAGGTGGTGGGGACGGAAGCAAACCTTTGGTTTCATTCCTAAACTTTGATTCTAAAGTCTCAAAGTTTCCCCCGGTCAAAACAGATGTTATTCAGGTCTTTTCACCACGGCGACCATTATCGTACTTGGCGACTTCGTCGCTTCTTCTTATATCTTTATCGAATAGCCTTGCTTCCAATATCTGTTCGGTAAAAGAGGCCTTCTGTTTGTTGTTGGGCGAGTTCTTGGTAGATGGTACTTTGGGCTTCTTTAACGGTGTCTGCTGTGGTGACGAGCATATAGACACGGCCACCGTTTGAAAGAAGGTCTTGCTCATTTTCAGCGAACTTAGCCCCTGCATAGTAGGTGATGATGTCGCCATCGGTTTTAGCTGGCAACTTGACACCTTTTTCATAGTCTAGCGGGTACCCATTGGATGCGACAACTACACCAAGTGTCACACCCTTGTCCGTCCATGTGATGTTTGGCTCCTTGCCATCCAGAATATCTGTGATATTTTGGGCAAAGTCAGATATCAAACGAGGTAGGATAATCTGGGTTTCAGGATCTCCAAAGCGAGCATTAAACTCGATAACCTTAGGTCCATCAGCTGTCAAGATAAGCCCTGCGTAAAGAACTCCCAGATAAGGGCGACCTTCTTTAATCATCCCTTCGAGGACTGGCTTGACAATGGTGTCAACCGCTGTATCAACTACACTCTGTGGTAAATGAGGAACTGGCGCATAGGCACCCATCCCACCAGTGTTAGGACCCTTGTCCTCGTCGTAGGCTCGTTTGTGGTCCTGAGCCGTTGGCATGATGTAGAATTTGTCCCCATTGACAAAGGCAAAGAGAGAAAATTCCTCTCCTTCAAGGAATTCCTCAATAACCACACGCGCACCTGAGTCACCAAATTTATTATCCAAAAGCATCGCGTGAGCTGCTTCAACTGCTTGCTCAACCGTCTCCGCAACGACGACACCCTTCCCAAGCGCCAAGCCATCCGCCTTGACGACGATAGGAGCACCCTGCTTTTCGATATAGACCTTGGCTTCCTCAAAATCTGAGAATGTGCCATAGGCTGCTGTCGGAACGCCATATTTGACCATGATATCCTTAGCAAAATCCTTGGACCACTCCAGCTCCGCTGCCAATCTTGTCGGACCAAAAGCCTTGAGACCAGCCTTATTAAAATCATCCACGATACCAGCCGCAAGGGCATCATCTGGCCCGATAAAGGTCCAAGTAATATCGTTGGTTTTTGCAAACTCAATCAATTTAGAATGTTCGGAAATAGAGATATTTACCAATTCCAAACCATCCAGAGTCATTCCGTCATTTCCAGGAGCTACAAATACTTTTTCAACATCTTTTGACTCAAGCAACTTCTTAGCAATCGCATGTTCACGACCACCCGAACCGACAACTAACAGCTTCATTCCTCAACCTCTTTTGCGAATTATTTACTAACATTATATCATAAACGTTCGTTTTAATCTTGTTTCGTTAAGCTTTTTTAAGCAAAAAAGGAAAGAAACTGTTTTCTTCCCTTTCGTTTTCTTAATGTCTAAAATGTCTTACTCCTGTAAAGACCATAGTCAAGCCATATTTATCAGCTGCTTCGATGGATTCTTGGTCACGGACAGAACCACCCGGTTGGATGATGGCTTTGATACCTGCTTTGGCGATTTCTTCCACATTATCTGCAAATGGGAAGAAGGCATCTGAAGCAAGAACAGCGCCGTCAAGACGGTCTTTGGCTTGGTCAATGGCAATACGTACGGAAGCCACACGGTTAGTTTGACCTGGACCAACCCCCAGTGTCATGTGATCGTTGGTCACGATAATTCCGTTTGATTTGACGTACTTGATTGCTTTCCAAGCAAACTCAAGGGCAGTCGCCTCTGTCTCAGTTGGCTGGCGTTTGGTCACCACTTGCCAGTCAGCTGGACTTTCTTTCACTACGTCTTGATTTTGCACAAGGAGACCACCAACTACACCTGTGTATTCTGCTTCTGCTTCACTGGCATCTTGTGCGTCAAATGGCAAGGCAAGGATACGCAAGTTTTTCTTTTTATTGGTCAAAATGGCTAGCGCTTCATCCGTATAGCTTGGTGCGATGATGATTTCGAGGAAAACACCATACATCTTTTCAGCTGTCGCAGCATCCACCTCACGGTTGAGAACGACAATCCCACCGAAGATAGACACTGGATCAGACTCATAAGCGTAGTCCCAAGCAGTCTCGATGTCATCAGCCTGACCGATTCCACATGGGTTCATGTGTTTGAGAGCCACAACGGTTGGACGGCCTGTGAAGTCACGGATGATACGGATAGCAGCATCAGCGTCACGAATATTGTTGAATGACAATTCCTTACCGTTAAGCTGTTTGGCTGAAGCAATGGAGTAATCAGTCGGCAAAGCTTTTTGGTAGAAATCTGCATCCTGTTGAGGATTTTCCCCATAGCGCATGGCCTGCTTGAGGTCATAAGTCAAAGTGAGCTTTTCAGGTTTGCTTTCACCCACTTGAGCTGTGAAATACTCTGCAATCAAGGCATCATAAGCCGCTGTGTGACGGAAAACCTTGGCTGCCAAACGTTGACGCGTTTCATAAGTCGTTTCACCGTTTGCTGCCAATTCGTCCAAAACCACTGTATAGTCAGCAGGGTCTACCACAACCGTCACGCTGGCATGATTCTTCGCTGCTGAACGAAGCATAGATGGCCCGCCGATATCGATATTCTCCACAGCATCAGCGTACGTCACGTCTGGTTTGAGGATCGTTTCCTTGAAAGGATAAAGGTTGACCACTACAAGGTCGATGAGCTCGATTTGATTGTCTTTGGCTGCTTCCAGGTGACTATCCAAGTCACGACGAGCTAGGAGTCCACCGTGGATATTTGGATGAAGGGTCTTGACACGGCCATCCATCATCTCTGGAAAACCAGTCACATCATCAATGGCAATGGTCTCCACCCCAGCATTATCAAGGGCAACCTTGGTCCCACCTGTCGAGATAATATCCCAACCAAGTTTTTTGAGTTCTTGGGCAAACCCAACAATGCCCGCTTTGTCTGAGACGCTGATTAAGGCGCGTTTAGTCATGTTTTTTCCTTTCATTTTCAAACTCTCTACCTACGAATTTTTCGATTCATAAAGTATAGGGAGACGATTACCAAGACTCCCAAAATTACTGTCAGTAAAAATCTCCCCCAATAAGGAATCTCTGAGAAGAAAAAATTTACTAGTAAACGTAGAATGATTGCCAAGGTAATCAAGGCAAGTGTTTCCAACCATTTTTTCATTTACTTGTCCAACAATTCTCTAATGACCTCCGGATACAACTTGTACTCTGCCTCATGAATCCGTTCTTCAAAACTGTCAATGGTATCATCAGCTAACCGTGGCACACGGACTTGTTTGATAATCTTACCAGTGTCCACACCAGAATCTACCCAGTGAATGGTAACACCACTCTCAGCGACACCAGCATTCCAAGCATCCTCAATCCCATGAGCTCCTGGAAATTCTGGCAAGTAGGCTGGATGAATGTTGATGATTCGTCCTTCATAAGCCGCCAATAAGGTTGGCCCAACGATTTTCATGTAGCCTGCTAAACAAACCAAGTCAATCTGGTGCTCTTCTAATAGCTCAACAAGTGCTGCTTCGTAGTCTGCCTTGCTCTCAAACTCCTTGAGTTCAAAAGCATAGGACAGAACGCCGAGCTTGTCTGCACGTTCGAGCACATAAGCGTCACGATGGTCTGAAAAGACAAACTCTACTGGAAATTGTTCCGCTATCACCTGAAAATTTGAGCCATTACCAGAGGCAAAAACCGCTATTTTTTTCATTTGATGATGACACTTTCGTTTTCTTTCTTGACGATGCGACCAATTTCATAGACTGGTTCATCCAACAATTCCTTGATACGAGTTACATTTTCAGGGCTAACTGCTAGCATAAGTCCCACACCCATATTGAAGATTTCAAACATTTCTTCGTGTTTGATCTGACCGTATTTTTCAAGGGCTTTGAAAATCGGTAAAACTGGAACCTTGTCTTCCTCAATCTCAGCAGCCAAGTCAGCTGCAAACATACGAGGGACATTTTCGATAAAGCCACCACCAGTGATGTGGGCAATGCCGTTGACTAACTCTTCCTTGATGAGTGGTAAGACAGCCTTGACATAGATACGAGTCGGCTCAAGAAGAACTTCCTTGAGTTGCTTGCCTTCCAATTCTGGCAAGATTTCCTCACCTGTGTAGTTGGCAAAGACACGGCGAACGAGGGAGTAACCATTTGAGTGAATCCCACTTGAAGCAAGTCCGAGAAGAACATCTCCTTCTGCCACCTTTGAACCGTCAATGATTTGAGATTTTTCAGCCACCCCGACCGCAAAACCAGCCAAGTCATAGTCATTTTCGCCATACATGCCAGGCATTTCAGCTGTTTCACCACCGATGAGGGCTGCACCAGCTTGCACACAACCTTCAGCCACACCAGCAACCACTTGTTCTAGCTTAGCTGGTTCATTCTTGCCAGTTGCGACGTAGTCAAGGAAATAGAGGGGCTCCGCACCTGCAGCGATGATATCATTGACACACATGGCCACACAGTCCTGACCAATAGTATCGTGCTTGTCGTATTTGATAGCCAACATGAGCTTGGTTCCGACACCGTCCGTTCCTGAAATCAAGACGGGTTCTTTAACCCCAGTCTTTGAAAGGTCAAACATACCACCAAAGCCGCCAAGAGCTCCCATGACACCTGCACGCTCCGTACGAACCACGTGCTTTTTAATCCGTTCAACAACTTCATAACCCGCTTCAACATCCACGCCAGACTGGGCATAAGCATTCTTATTTGTCATTTTTATATTCCTTTTCTTTAACGGAAGATCTGCCATCTATTTGTAAAAACTGGTCTTTTCTTCCAAACTTCGACGATAGTCTTCTTCATAATCGTAGAGAGGTGTTGGGTAGTCACCGTCAAAGTAAGCGACACAGAGACCACCATTTGGTGCATCTGTTTCAATCCCAATCGAATCAATCAAACCTTCAACAGAGAGGTAAGTCAGGCTGTCAGCTCCAATGATTTGGCGCGTTTCTTCAACCGTATGATTGGCCGCAATCAGTTCCTGACGAGTCTGGATATCAATCCCATAGAAACATGGATAAGCTAGTGCTGGACTACCAATAGCAACGTGAACTTCAGTCGCACCCGCTTCTTTCAAGAGCTGAACGATACGACGAGAAGTTGTTCCTCGTACAATAGAGTCATCAATCATAACAACACGCTTGCCTTTGACAACACCAGAAACTGCAGACAATTTCATCCGTACCCCTTGCTCCCGCAATTCTTGAGTCGGTTGGATAAAGGTACGTTGGGTGTATTGGTTCTTGATAAGACCCATTTCATTTGGCAAACCAGATTCTTCCGCAAATCCCATGGCTGCGCTGAGGGAAGAATTGGGCACACCGACCACGATATCTGCCTCATGCTTAAATTCACGCGCCAATTGGGCACCCATACGTTTACGTGCCGTATGGACATTGACACCATGAATGTTAGAATCAGGGCGAGCAAAATAGATATATTCCATAGAACAGATTGCTAACTGGGTATCATCTGTATAGCTGTCATACTGGATGCCCTTGTCATCAATAATCACAATCTCACCTGGTTTCAAATCACAAATCCATTCTGCACCAATGACTTCAAAAGCACAGGTTTCAGAGGAAACAACCACCGCTCCATTAGCCATTTTCCCGATAGAAAGTGGACGGAAACCATTTGGGTCAAGAGCCGCAATCAACTTGTCTTCAAACAGTAAGATATAGGCAAAACCACCTTTGACAAGGCTGAGTGCCTCCTTGATTTTGCCCATCAGACTAGGATTGTGACTACGACGAATGAGGTGAGCCAAGATTTCTGAATCAGAAGTCGCACTGAAAATGGCTCCTCTTTCTTCTAACTCTTTCTTAAGAGAGGTTGCATTGGTCAGATTCCCATTATGAGCCAAGCCAAACTGCATATCGTGAAAACGGAAGAGGAAGGGCTGGATATTATCTACAGAAGCTTCGCCAGCAGTCGCATAACGCACATGACCAATCGCACCAGTTCCCGTCAATTTATCCAAATTAGCAGGATTTCTGAACACTTCTGATAAAAGCCCCATGTCACGATGGCGCTTCAGTTGTCCTTGATCATTGGAGAGAATTCCTGCCCCCTCCTGACCACGGTGCTGAAGACTATGGAGACCAAAATAGGTCAATTTAGCAGCATCTGGATGTCCCCAGATACCGAAAACACCGCATTCTTCATTAAGAGATTTTACTTCGTATGTCATTTTTTATACCTAATTTTCATTTGCAATCATCATGAGCTAGATTTACATGACTTTTACATTACTGATACTATCTATTAGAAAATCTGCAAGTCTTATTTTCCAGTAAAGTATTTAACCGCCGACGCGAACAGGTGCTGGTCTTTATTTCCTGGGATGTTTTGGAAGAGACCGTCTTCGAAACGTTCTGAGTGACCCATCTTACCAATAATTTGACCGTTCTTACTTGTGATACCTTCAATCGCATTGACAGATCCGTTAGGATTGTATTTAGAATCCATGCTTGGTTTGCCTTCAAAGTCAACATATTGGCTAAAGATTTGTCCATTGTCACGAAGCTCTGCAAATTCCTCAGCTGTCACGACAAATTTACCTTCACCATGTGATACTGGGATGGCATGGATGTCACCAACTTCTACTCCGGCAAGCCATGGTGAGTTCGTGTTGGCAATACGTGTTTCAACCATCTTAGCCACGTGTTGGTTGGCATCATTGTAGAAGAGAGTTGGACTAGTACTGCTTGCATCTTCAAAGTTACCGTATGGAAGAAGACCTGATTTGACAAGAGCTTGGAATCCGTTACAGATACCGATAATCAAACCACCACCTTCGGTGAAGCTATCGATAGCTGCACGCACTTTTTCGTTAAGCAAGATATTAACGATAAATTTAGCTGATCCATCGGGTTCGTCGGCGGCTGAGAAGCCACCTGCAAAGAAGAGGATGTTAGCCTTGCCGATGTTGTCAACCATAGTTTCAACTGAATTGACAATGGTTTCTTCATTCAAGGTCACAAATGGCACCAAGTTGACCTCTGCACCTTCTTTCTCAAATGCCTTGGCTGAGTCATATTCTGAGTTGGTTCCTGGGAAGACTGGGATATAAACCACAGGTTTTTCAACCTTTTCTTTGGCTTTAATCACAACATCTGATGCCACAGCTGGTACTTCAGCCAGTTCTGTGGCTTGGGCAAACTCTGTTGGGTAAACTTCTTCCAGTTTTCCTTGGAAGGCACTGTCAAGTTTCTGTCCATCTAGCTTCACACCGTTGACAAGGAGTGTAAAGTCTGCTTTCGTTTGACCGATTTTCTCTACTCCAGCAATTTCTTCAGGAGATGTAAAGACAAATCCACCCAATTGAGCTGTCAAAGCTGTTTTAAGTTCAGGCAAGGTTACTTCTGCACCGATATGATTTCCAAAAGTAGCAAGTGCCAAACTTTCAACCACACCACCATATTTGACAGCTGATGCAGATGTCACTTTGTGACCATCTTGGATGTCTTCAAACTGAGCAAAGTTAGACTTAATCAAGTCAAAATCAATCTCTGTAGCAAGAGCTTGACCTGGGATATAGTAAATGTTTTCCCCAGCAGTCTTGAATTCAGGCGAAAGCACCTTACGGCTATCTGCGGTTGTCACACCAAAAGCTACCAAGGTTGGCGGTACTGTCAATTCTTCAAAGGTACCAGACATAGAGTCCTTCCCACCGATAGATGGCAAGCCAAGCTGAAGCTGAGCTTCGATAGAACCTAGAAGAGCAGCTACTGGCTGACCAAAACGCTCTGCTTGTTTATCCATACGCTCGAAGTACTCTTGGTAAGAGAAGCGAGCCTTAGACCAATTGGCACCTGTTGCTGCTAGACGAGCTGTAGCTTCGATCACCGCATAAGCAGCACCGTGGTATGGAGACCATTCAGCTACATATGGGTTGAAACCTTGAGCCATGGCTGACGCAGTATGAGTCACACCGTGTTGAACTGGTAATTTCTGCACAGATGCCTCAGTTGGTGTGAGTTGGTAACGACCACCAAGTGGGTGATTGACCGTTGAACGACCAACAGAGCAGTCAAAGATAGTCTGTAAGCCTTTTTGACTCGCATGGTTGAGGTCAGATAGAACCGCAAGGGTATCAGCTTCAAGTGTTTCTACGCTTGTTGTACGCTCTTCTGGGAGTTTGACATCCTTGTCCACAACCTTGGCATCAACGACCACGCGCACACCATTGGTATCAAGGAAACGACGCTCCAAATCCACGATTGTCTCACCATTCCAGTGCATGACAAGATTTGGTTTTTCCGTCACTGTCGCCACCACAACAGCATCAATATTCTCTTTGTTACATTCCGCAACGAAGGCATCTATGTCTTCTGGACGAACCACGACCGCCATCCGTTCTTGTGATTCAGAGATAGCAATTTCTGTGCCATTCAAGCCTTGGTATTTAAGAGGCACCTTGTTAAGGTCGATTTCAAGACCGTCTGCCAATTCACCGATGGCTACACAGACACCACCAGCGCCAAAATCATTTGATTTTTTGATAAGACGAGTGACATCGCCATTACGGAACAGACGCTGAATCTTACGTTCTTCGATGGCATTCCCTTTTTGAACCTCAGCTCCAGCAGTTTCCACAGACTCAACCGTTTGAACCTTAGAAGAGCCCGTCGCACCACCGACACCATCACGTCCAGTCTTACCTCCAAGGAGGATAATGACATCACCCGCTTCCGGTTTTTCACGGACAACATTGCCCTTAGGAGCCGCTCCGACAACAGCACCAAGCTCCATGCGTTTAGCTACAAAGCCTGGGTGGAAATACTCACGAACGTAGGTTGTTGCAAGCCCAATCTGGTTACCGTATGAAGAATAACCATGGGCCGCTGTTTTAGAAATGACTTGTTGTGGCAATTTCCCAGCGCGAGTTTCTGAAATCGGTGCTGTAATATCACCGGCACCTGAGATACGCATAGCTTGGTAAACGTATGAACGTCCTGACAATGGGTCACGAATGGCTCCACCAATACAGGTAGCAGCCCCACCAAATGGCTCAATCTCAGTTGGGTGATTGTGGGTTTCATTTTTGAACATGAGAAGCCATGGTTCTTTCACACCATTGACATCCACTTCAATTTCAACAGAGCAAGCGTTAATCTCGTCTGACACTTCCATGTCGTCCAAACGTCCATTGGCACGCTCATAACGACCGAAAATAGTCGCCATATCCATCAAGGTTTGCGGTTTTTCAGAACGCCCCAACTCATCACGCATGGCAATATACTTATCATAGGTCGCCTGCAATTGCTTTTGGAATTTAGAAGCTGAGAAGTCGATGTGTTTCAACTCTGTCTCAAACGTCGTGTGACGGCAGTGGTCAGACCAGTAAGTGTCCAAAACCTTGAGCTCTGTTTCCGTCGGCACGCGCCCGATTGACTTAAAGTAGTCTTGTATAAAGAGCAAATCATCCACTTCCATGGCCATCCCTTGCTCAGCCTTGTAGCGAGCAAAGTCTTCTGCTGTATAGCTTTCAAAGAAAGTCAATTTAGGAATGGTCTTGTCTGACTCAGAAAATTCCTGCTTGGCAATCCCTGTCGTGATGTCCTTGAAACGAGAATCAACTGGGTTGAGCAGATAGTTCTTGACCGCTTCCAACTCAGTCGCATCAATATCCTTATTGACCAAGTACAATTGTGCTGTATTAACTGTCACATCACTCGAACTTCCCAACAAAAGCAAGGCTTCTTGTGAAGAAGTCGCACGCTGGTCAAACTGCCCTGGCAGGCTTTCAATAGCAAAGAAAACATAGTTAGCAAGATTCGCCTGCACAATAGCTTCGTCCAAGACATGGTCTGTCACCTGCTCAGAGAAAATGTGTTTCTCTGCAGGCGCAAACAAGTCCTCTGCCAAGTCAAATACATCATACACTTGCACAATACGAATACTTTTCAAGCTTGACAGTCCCAAGCTGTGCTGGAGTTCTCTAACCAAACTCTCTGACTTGACCTGAAAATCAGCCTTTTTTTCAACAAAAATACGTTTATCCATCAATTCTTATTCCTTTATTTCAGCTCTTGCAATATTCCAACGACCTTGAGGTTGTTATTTCAATTCCTGCAATTTCTCCCAGACAACTTCATAAACGTCTGTTAGTTCTCCCAATCCTCTACGGAGTGAAAAGGTCTGGGGGACCTTTTCAACCTGAATCCTTTTAGTTGAGAGACGAAGGTTTTCCGTTGCTAACAGAGTATTTCAACCCCTGCAATTTCTCCCAGACAATCTCGTAAACATCTGTTAGTTCACCTAGTCCCCTACGGAAAACATCCTTATCCATGTGGTTACCATCCGCATCCCACAAACGGCAGTTATCTGGTGAAAATTCATCCGCTAAGATAATCTTGCCATCCTTGTCAAAACCGAACTCTAACTTAAAGTCAATCAACTTAAGCCCAATCTCAGCAAACCAGACCTTCAAAAGTTCATTGATACGACGAGTTTCTTCCTTCAAGTAGGCAATCTGCTGGTCATCCGCAATCTGTAGGAATTTCACATGCTCATCATTGATGAATGGATCATCCAAATCATCATTTTTATAGTAAAATTCGACAATCGGAGTCTCAAATGCGATACCTTCGTCTACGCCAAAACGTTTTGAAAAGGAACCAGCAGTATAGTTTCGGAGCACGACTTCCAAAGGAATAATCTTAACCTTTTTATTGAGTTGTTCCGTATCTGAAAGTTTCTCCACAAAGTGAGTCGCCACACCAACCGCATTTAATTTCTCAAAAATAAAAGATGAAATCTGATTATTCAACACTCCCTTACCTGCAATCTGCTCCTTCTTAACACCATTGAAAGCAGTCGCCTGGTCCTTGTAAATTGAAATAATAAGATTTTCATCCTCAGTTGTATAGATATCTTTAGCTTTTCCCGAATAGATCAATTGTTTTGACATTTTAAAGTTCGCCTTTCGTATTGCTTGAGCACATTTTACCACAAAAAATCCAAAATCACAAGAATAAATACGAATTAACACAAAATTTTCGTCAAAAACGTAAAGAAAAAAACTGCAAGAAGCATCTTTCTCACAGTTTTAAAATCATTTAACTCTAAAAACACGAACATTACTCTTTGTTCAAAAACTGATCCAAATAATAGCGCAGATAACTTTTCTTACCTGTAATCATTTGCAGACGACCTTCCATCCCGTACCGAAGTTTTCCTGCCTGCTCAGAAGTTAGATTAGTCTCCGCCTCGATTTTAAAGAAATTCCCTTTTTCAGTCTTAGTAGCTGTCGCATCAATACTTGTAATAGTAGAATCTAGGAAAAGTTGATTCTTGGCATCATGAGTAGTCGTATAGCGAACAGAGTCCCCAATCTTGACTCTTGCTACATCTTTGGAACTTAGATAAGCTGTAAGTTTGGCTTTCCCTTCTTTTTCCAAGGACGGATAGAGTTGGGCTAGTAGGGCACCTTCTGCTACCATGCTAGAATCACTAGTCTCAGGATTAAGGTGAAGCACCCCATCCTCACTAGCCGTAATTTTCCCCTTGTCTAAAAGATTTCCCTGTACCTTCTTGCCTGACTCTGCCTCCAAGATTTTTTGTTCTAGAAGGGTCAATTCCTGACCAACCTTTGCCAAATGTTGTGATTTGAGGGATTCCAATTGACTGCCTAAACCAGACGCATAGGCTTGCTGGGTACCTGAACCTGCATACTGAACACGGTAAGTAGCAAGACTGGATTCTAACTGAGAAAGTTGCGCTTCAACCTGCGCAACAGCCTGAGTCTTAGCTTGGGAATTTTCCTCACCCTGAGACTTGTAGAACTGGTAGAGAGAATAGGCTAGATTCTGACTGGTCAAGGAAGCACCTGTTTCAATAGCTGACTTAGCTGTCTGGTAATCACGAATTTTAGCCTCTGTTTGGCTGATGAGATTGCCGATTTCGGCTTGGGTTTGGCTAGCTGCTGCATTCTGGGACGCGATGGTCTCGTTTTGTTGCGATGTACTAGCCCTAAGACTACCTGCTTGGCTGAGGTAGTCACGAAAGGTGGCTTGGTAGCCAAATTTATCTTCCTCTGGAAAGTGATTCTCCCCTTCTTGCAGGCTCTTTTGCAAATACTCCAATTGCTTTTTTTGATCCTTGAGCATGTCCAACTGACTGGCATAAGACTCCGCTTGGACACCCTCTGCCCCTTCCTGGTATTGAACCAGAAGATCCCCCTTCTTGACCAGCTTATTTTCTTCCAAAAGATTGACAAGAATGCGATTATTGCTAGTTGACTGGATATTTGCCAGGATACGACTAGGCTCGACAGTCGCTCTAGTAGACAAACTCATCTCCTTCTCTGCAAATATTGCAAAGCCAAGTAAAAACACAAGCAGAAGGGACATGGGGACAATCACCCGACTGGAAAAATTATGGTAACGACGATTATAAAACTCCGCACTTTCTAAAAATTCTGCTTTCATCCTCTCCTCTTTCTAGCTATTGACCAAATGGGCGTAAAAGCCACCCTGTGCAAGCAAATCAGCATGATTTCCTTCTTCAACAATCTTGCCCTGATCCAAAACAATAACCTTCTCTGTCCGCTCAGCAATGGTCAAGCGATGGGCAATGAAAATCAAGGTCTTGTCTAAAGCTATAAGATTATCGACAATTCGCTTCTCTGTCAAGATATCCAAACTGCTGGTCGCCTCATCCAAAATCAAGACAGGCGCATCTGTCAAGAGAGCACGCGCCAGAGCAATTCTCTGACGTTGACCACCTGAGATTCCTGCCCCATCCGAAGTCAACTCTGTCTGGTAATTCAGAGGCATGCGCTCAATGTCCTCCCGAATCTCTGCCAATTCGACCGCCCGTAAGATATCCTCTTGAGTCGTCCCTTCCTTGGCCCCAAGGAGAAGATTCTCCAAAATCGTTCCGTTAAAGACATAGGGCTGTTGAGGCAGATAGTTGATATACTGACGCAGAGCCTTTTTATCAATCTGATTGAGATTGACACCACCCAGACTAATCTCTCCCTGACTTGGGTCGTAAAAATTAACCATCATCTTGGCCAAAGTCGTCTTACCTGACCCTGAAATCCCCACAAAAGCCACCTTAGACCCTTGGGGAACGGTTAAATTGATATCTGACAAGACGTCTCGACCATAGCCATACTTATAGTAAACCTGCTTGAAAGTCATCTCTCCCTTCATCAAGCTCAAATCCTCAACTGTTTTCTTCTCCTCAAACTCCGAAGCTACCAGATAAACCTCATTTAGACGGTTATTGGCAACCTGCGCTGTCTGAAGCTTGGTTTGCAGATTGATGATATTTTCCAAAGGATTGGTAAAGTAAACAAGCAAGGTATTATAGGTAATCAACTGCCCCAAACTCATCTTGCCATCCATGACCAGAACAGCCCCCATCCAGAGAATGCCGACATTGAGCAAGAGATGGGCAACTTTTTTCAGAGCCTTTTGCTGACTCTCTGCCCGACTATAGGTAAAGGATTTTTTCAGATAATCCACAAATTCCTTATCAATCTTTTGGTAACGCTGACTTTCACTGGTCAAGGACTTAATAGTCTCAATACCATTGATGTCCTCAATGATAGAAGAAGACAGAACCGCATTGGCTTCCATAGTATCCCGATTCATCTTTTCAAACGGCTTCATAAAAGCAAAGATAATCACTGTATAGATAGGAAGTGCCAATAAGGTCATGAAAAAGAGATTGGTATTTTGTGAAAATAAAACAAGAGAAATAATGACAACCGTTGACACATCTAGGAAAATCGAAAGGATGGTCGAAGCCAGCGCATCGATAATACTGTTAGCATCTGTAAAACGAGACACGATTTCCCCTGTCCTGCGTGTCGCAAAGAAGGACATAGGCAGGTGAAAAACATGCTTGATATAGGACAAAATCACGTCAATCGACAAGCGTTGCCCCAAAACAAGTAAGAGATACTCCTGAGCGTAAGATAAGACCTGCTGGAGGATATAAACGACGACCAACCCAATAGAAATAATTCCCAACGTCGAACGCATCTGATCTGGCACATAGGTATCAATGATAGATTGCAGATAATAAGAACCTACAATATTAATCAAGGTTACCAAGAGTGTTGCCAAAACGATATTGGCAATCAAGTCACGCTGCTTCACTAATATAGGGATAAAAGAGAGCAGACCATTCTTTTGATCCTTATGAGGCTTGTAGTCTGGACTCGGTGCCATAAAAAGAGTCACTCCTGTCCATTCTTCCGCAAAACGCTCACGTGGCAGTTTGGTCAATTTCACCCCAGGATCTGGATCGGCAATATGAATGCTATCCTTATCCTGCCCAGTCACCACATAGTAGTGGAGCAATTTCCCTTCCTTAAGCACATGGGCAACAAAAGGAAAAGTCAAATCTGGCAAGTCAAAAAGCGTCATATCCGCCTTAATGGCTCGCGTCTCAAAACCAATCTCCTCTGCCACCTTGACCAAGCCCAAAGCCGTTGTCCCATCCATGGTTGTCTTGGCCAATTCTCGCAAGTGAGCTAAAGAATAATAGCTACCATAGTAGCCAAAAACCATGGCTAATGAAGCTACACCGCAGTCCATCTGATCCACCTGCGGGCGATAGTGACGTTTCCCAAATTTCATATTCATCTCCCTTTTCCTAAACTCATCTGATAACAACTATCTTACCCCAATCCCCAGACAAAAACTGGACTTCCTCCCCAAATGCACCTATCTAGCTCCCAAATGCACTTTGGGAATAAAAAATAGGCAGAACAAACACCCTACCTAAAATATATATTTATTTCTTTTTCTTCCTAATTCTTTTGTTAATCATGTACAAAACGATAATCGAAAATAGTGGTGGTACAATATAACTCTTTTCACTCATTGTCAGCTGAAATCCCAGAGTTGCTAGTATCTTAAAGATGAAAATATTCATCAAAAATAGAAACACAAATACTAAAAAATATCCTAAAACCTTCTTCATTTCTTTTCTTCAACTTTCCAAATTTCTATACCTATTTTATCACATTTTATCAAAAATAGATGTAAATCTCCAAATAAACACCTCAACTACACTTTTGTCAAAAAATAGGTAGAACAAACGTCCTACCTACTAAAATTATGGTATGAAAGGAAATTGATGTTTTACTGTCACCCTAGGCAAGCTTGGAACAGATAAATCATTGATAGTAACATTTATGACATCCTATTTATTACTTCAATTACTAATGTCCCTGCTATTTCTAAGCCACCTATGGTATGATCTATTCATAATTAGAATAGATAACACCGTTCTAAATTACAATTCATAGTTACTCCTTTTTGTGATTCGTTACTATAAGACACCTATTCCCTATAGAGCGTCTACTGCTTCAAATTTATCTATTCTTTTTTTCTTTACTTCTATATAAAAGAATGAATACCATCACAAATAATGCAATCGTTGGTATATTGAAACTATCAAGCCAAGTAGGTAAAGATACTTTATTCATATCAGCTACTAATCTGATGATGATATAAGACATTGAACTAAGTAATACCATGATTTCAGGCCAAACTTTCAGTATTGATTTAACAAATTTCATATTAAACTCCGATGTGGTGCATTCTTAGATTCTACCCTAACCATTTTCAGCGCAGACTAACAAGTCATTCTTAGCTGCTTACTCTACTTGCTTTTTATTGGCCTTATATCCTAGATAAAAGAGCCCAAATAAAACAGGGTAAATTTCTGGATAAAATAGGGTATTGATCGGATTTTTCAACATCAAATACGTTAGATGTAGATTATGAGCGATACGGTAAAATATCCCTCAGCAAAACCTAATAAAAATTGTTTCATGGTAGACCCCTATTTTACTAAAAAACGTTCTACCATTTTTTATCCACCTCGTGATGCCGACTGATAACCATTATACGCACCCCAAGCTAACAGTCCGACAGCCAAAATACCACCACCAACCAAAAGTAACACTCCTCCACCATCAACTTCTTGCAATTCAATATCACTTAACGTAGTATAATTTTGTTCAATAGTTTGTAAATTTGACATATTTATCCTCCATTTTAATAATAAAAATTAGTTTTCTTTTAATACACCAATAATAATCATCAATACACTCATAACAAACGCAGATAACAATCCTTTAGTAGTACTATTGAAAAAAGGTCTATCAAAAACATAATAATTATATGCAGATAATCCTAAACCAACGGCAGTCACCACAATTGTAATAACGAGTAATATAATCCAAAATGTTTTCTTGCTCATATTTATCAAAAACTACGGATGAGTAATATAGTAGAACGTTTTACCAGCAGCTTCACCAACTTGGTAAATCCCCCAACCAATTGCAATACCCACAGAGACTACCTCCCAAGCAATTCCCCCATCTACATTCATTAACTCTTCTTCTGTAAGAGCTACAAAGTTCTGTTCCATTTTGTCAAAATTTGTCATCTTTTTTCTCCTCTTATTCTATTTTTTCTAAATCTTATCTTCTAAAAAATGGGGTTCCAATAAATACACCACGTAATAATAGACCTGTAATTAACCCCCGTTGATAACTTTCCTTGCTACCACCAACCAGCAAAGCTAAGTCGCTTTCCTTTAATACTTCAATAGTACACTTATCATTCATTTCGTTCATCGCTTATCCTCCTAAAAACCAAAACCTCTACGAAATCCAATGTACCAATCTGCAAGTGTCTTCGTCCAATTTTCTCCACCTTGAATATCGGTCAATTCTTCCGAATTCAGCTCAACAAATCCATAATAATGTTCTTTCATTATTTTATTCCTTTCTTTTTTTCCCTCTTACTTATCTATTCGAAAAAAATTTCGAAAATGTACAACTAAATTAAATTTATTTAAAAAATAACTCAGTGAACCATGGGTGAAACATTGATATAAACATGAACTAGGCTCCTTTCCTTTTCCTCTTACTTATCTATTCGAAAAGGAAGTCAAAAAAATAAGAATATCAGAAAATTTTCCGACATTCTTATTGATAAACTCATCCAAGTCTAACAGATATTAGACATTGAGATGTTTTTTAAGGGTTCTTCTGGCTGTTCGTGATACGGGGAAGTGCAGACCTTCTAACAGAGTTACTTCTGTCGCAGTCATCTCTTCAATGGCCTGTAAACTGACCAACGTATTGCGATTGGCATAGACAAAGTAATCTTTTTCAGCCTTTGCAGCGATATCCTTGAGACTACCATAAATGGTTTTGATAGAATGATTGGCATAATAAACCTTGATACGGTGGGATTCCACTGAGGTTTCAAAGGCTAAAATCTCATGGTAAGGCAGAGTAAACCCCCGTCTTCCCTCAAAACTATAGGTAAAGAGACGCATATTTTCCCTCTTATCCACTGCCAGTATATAGTCTAGACAGCGCTCCAGCTGATGACGGTAATCCTCCTCAGGCTGATCCTTGGAAATAAAATCCAAGGCAGACAAGTGGTAGCGAAAAGCTAGAGGCAAGGCCTCCGAGTGCGTGGACACAAAGACAATGCTTGTAAAAGGATCCCGCTCCCGAACCTGTTGAGCAATCTGAAAGCCCCGTTCACGCTCTCCATCAATCTCTAAATCCAATAAATAGAGTTGGTAATGGTCAAAATACTGAGAATACTTTTCAACGTCCCCATAGTTTTTGGCAATATCAATTTCCAATCTTAAATTACGAGAGCGACCAATATCTAGTAAAGTCTGCTCTATCCGTCCTTGCTGGACTCTATCGTCTTCCAAAACTAAAATTCTCATTCCTCTCCCCCTCGTTTCTCATCCTTAAATGGCAATTCTAAATCTTGTCTAAAGGTCGTCTCTCCTAGCTGGGTATCTAAGTTTAAATCATAATGAAAAATCATATCCTCCAAGGTTGCTAAGCCCAGTCCACTGTGGTTTCCCTTGGTCGAATACCCCTTTTGACTGAGAATGCTGGGATTCAGTTCTTCTTTCGTACGAGTGTTTTCAATGATAAAACGGACACTCCTATCACCTGCCAACAAAGCAACCCGAATCTGCGGATTTTCAGCCTCATTCGCTGCTTCTAAAGCATTTGTCGTGAGGATAGAAAGGATACGAATAGCCTCCAACATCGGCAATGCCAGCTCTTCTACGACCCCCACCGTCTCCAAACTAAAATGAATTCCTTGCTTATCAGCCACAATCATGGCTTTTGCCAAGGTATTACGAATGGCTATGTCATGAATATTATGGAGATTAAAGGCCGTGTAATCCGCCTTCCTCAGCTTTTCATTGGTCTTTAGAAAGACATCTTGATAAATGGTAGACACCTCGGCCATGTCTTGATTCGCTATGGCAGGCTCCATGCTGGCGACAATCCCCGCAAAATCATGACGGAAACCTCGAACTTCATCATAGAGATGACCCAGCTTATCCACCATCCCTTGCAAAGAACGATTTTCTTCTTCCTGTCTCTGAATGGTTTGCTCATCACGATAAACTTGCTCCAAATGCTTGATGTAAAAGAGCCAAGAGAAAAAGAGAATGAAAATCAGAAGGGAAATGGTCGTGTCAAAACGAACGTAGAAAGAACTATTTCTATTGGTCATAAACGAAGAGAATATCCTAAATACAGTCAGAGGTAGGATAATGAAAAAACTCTTATGATAGTGGGTTTTGAAAGCATCTGAAAAGAATAAATCCAAATCCAAAGACCAACGCTTCATTATTTTACAACATAGAAATATTGACAATAAATCAAATACAGATCTATATAAGGTGGAAAACGAATCTACAAAACAACAAGGCTCACCGGATAATACACGAATCCAAATTGTCAAAAATAAATAACGAATACTCTGAAAGAAGAGAAAAAGATACAGAGAAAGAAAAAAAGCTTCCCCTTTTCTTTTATGCAATTCTAATAAAAAAACACAGTAAAAGAAGAGAATGATTCCTATATGGAATAATTCTCCAAATGTTTGACGAGCAGATAAACTAATTAAAAATACAAGGACCCAATAACGTTTCTTATAAAATTCTGGGGAAATTTGAGCACCCAAATAAATAGTAGGCACCATGGTTGAAACGACTACCAACAGTATATATAGCACAGAAACTAAGAATTCTAAAATAATCATAAATAAATCTGATCTCTAACGAATACTGTGAATTTAAGCAAAGTGTCTACCCGTACTAAATAACTTATCGCACCATTTTACGGCATCTTCAAAAATCCCTCCACCATTCACTTCCTTCAATACCTCTGGGGTTAACTCTTCAAATTGTTCCAATTCTACAAATGTATTTTTCATTTCCATGACAGACTCCTTTTCATTATTTTATAGATAACTCTATCCCCTGCTTCATCTACAAAAGGCTTTAGTTTCCTTTTAAAATACAAGAAATCTAAAGCCTCCTGAAAATGGTATATTGGTTAGAGTGTTAACAATTAGTTGTGAAGATATTATTTTTATTTAACCACGACCACTTTATAATATTCGTTTGAGTGTGGAGATTCAATTTTAATTTTTTCACCATATAAACCATCAATTTCTTTATCAAGATAATCTGAAACTCCTGATGGCAAGCGTTTCATCTTAAGAATCTCACCAGATTGATCCGCATAGGCTAGAATGTGATGATGAGTAGTGGTTGCTCCATCATCAATTAATACAAAGTAACCTGTTTTGAGCTTACCTTGCTCATTTTCTAAATAGTATAGTTTATTGTTATTGATTGTAAAGTTGGTAGCTCCAAGACGAAGTCGTGCACCTGGATTTTCTAAATAGACATCATTGCCAACTTTTTTAATCTCTGAATAGGTGGTCATTGCTGGGATATTGACCACACGATGTCCATTTTCATCAAAGTAGTAGCGATTTGGTAAGTTTTGGAAGTTCTGTACAACTGCCTTAGAATCAATATCTTGTCCTTCTTCTTTATTATCCACTAAAGCTAAGGTTGTATTTGAAACCACATCCCCATATTTATTAGAAAACTTCTTGAACTCTGGTCTGATATACCAGGCATTCTTTTCAACAACGACCCCATCTTTTCTATAAATAAGATGATAATCATACCCATCAGACAAAGTAACAATATTTGTGATAATTGTATCATCCGCTTGAGATTGTTCAACCTGACTAGGGAGTTTGGTCAACATATAACCATCCTTACCAATGACATAACTTTCCCCATCACTGGCTGGAACAGCTCTATCTGCGACCATAGCACCTGATTTTTCAAAGTAAGACCATTGACCATTTGCAGTTGCCCATCCTGTTGCCATAGCACCACTGCCTTTGAGGTAATACCATGTAGACCCTTCTTTGTACCAACCTGTACGCATAGCGCCACTATTTGCGAGTGAATACCAGGTGTTACCTTCCTTGTACCAGCCAGTGCGCATAGCGCCACTATCTGCTAGTGAATACCATGTATTTCCATCTTTGAGCCAGCCTGTCTGCATTTTACCAGTGCTGTCGAAGTGATACCATGAGCCAGCATTTTGTACCCATTTATCCTTAGCGAGACTACCATCTTGTGAAAGATTCCAGTCAGCACCATTTTTAACCCAAGTATCTGCAGCCTGTGCTTGGTTGATAGACAAAAGCAGACCAGCACCTGCAAGCAAACCAAGAGTAAGTAGTTTAGATTTTTTCATAGCCATTTCCTCCTTTATTGAATAGCTATAAGAGGACTTCCCTCTCTATTTAGCTATATTCTAATACTTTTCATTGTCAAAGTCAATAATATTGTGAAAGATTAGACAATGTTATTGATTCCTACGAATTGTATTTTGAGTAATACCGTATTGATACAACTCTATAAAAATCCTTTCTTTTTTCTCCTTTTTGGAGATTGATTTTTTCTGACTCTATTATATCCCTTATTTCTCCTCAGATTTCTCCTGTCCCTAGAAAGACTAAATCTGTTCCTAAACGGTCACTTGAACCAAATAAAAAATTCCAAAGCAAGTGCCTTGGAACTCCGATTTCTATTTTGCTTGAATAATCTTAACCACATCTCCTACACTTTGGAGTTGGTCAATTTCCTCATCGCTGATTTCGATATTAAATTCATCTTCCAGTGTCAAGATAAACTCCATCAAGTCAACTGAGTCAGCATCCAAGTCGTCTTTCAGACTCAAGGATTCTGTCACGACAAAGTCCTCTCCCTGTCGCTCTTGGATAATGGTCACAATACGGTCAAAAATTTCTTTTTCTGTCATCTCTTTTATTCTCCTGAAAATTCACGCGCAGTCTGGGCAACTACGTCTGTTTCTAGCATGGTACGAATCTGGCGGATTGTACTATAAACAGCCTTAGCATCGCTTGAGCCATGAGTCTTGACAACCGGTGCCTTGACACCAAACAAGACTGCTCCACCAACATCTGAGTAGTTGAGCTGTTTTTTCAAACCTCTGAGGCTATCCTTGAGAAGGAGGGCACCTAGTTTCGCTCGCAGACCTCCACCTGTAATAGCGGTCTTGAGCAAACCCATGATTCCCATGGCTGTCCCTTCGATGGATTTGAGTACAGCGTTTCCCGTGAAACCATCTGCCACGACAACATCCGCAACGCCATTCATCAAATCACGCGCTTCCACGTTTCCGATAAAGTTCAAACTTTCATCAGCTGCTAGTAATTCGTAAGTTTCCTTACGAAGCGGGTCGCCCTTACTACTCTCTGTTCCGTTATTGAGCAAGCCAACACGTGGTTGCGCAATGCCACGAACATTTTTAGCATAGAAGGAACCTAGAACCGCATATTGATGGAGGTGCTGAGCTGTATTTTCCGCATTAGCACCGAGGTCCAGCATGTCAAAACCTCTCCCATCTACAGTCGGCAATGTTGACATAAGTCCAGGTCGATCGATGTTCTTAATACGACCCACGATGAAGAATCCAGCAGCCAACAAAGCGCCTGTATTCCCAGCCGAAAGAACAGCATCTGCTTCGCCTTCTTTGACAGCCTTGGCCGCCAATACCATACTGGCATTCTTCTTCTTCCGAATTGCTCTCGTAGGTTCATCGTCTGAATCAATCTTCTCATCCGTATGGATAATGCTGACGCGCTCTGTCGCTGTCAGATATTGCTTGATTTTAGCTTCATCTCCGTAGAGTTGAACCTCAATATCTGAAAAGTCAGCCAGGGCTTGATTGACACCCTCAACGATGGCTTGAGGTGCGTAATCGCCCCCCATAGCATCTACTGCGATTTTTTTCATTTCTTTTCCTCTTTTAGTAATTGTCCCCAGTCTGCTAGGGAATCAATAAATTTCTTTGATTTTAGGTGAATCCCAACGTACTCTTCGTAGAGTTGATCCATAAATTGGCGTAGTTCTTGCTTGATTTCAGGCTTGAGCGAAATGGTCTCCAAGGTCTCAAAATCAATAGCTTGAAATTGATTGAGCAGATAAGGGATATTGGGATTGAGATGGCAACGTCTCTCATCTTCATGATAATGATCTGGACAGAGGCAGGCTCCATATTTGAAAGAAAAATCAAAAGCCTGACCGACCCGATGACAAAAGACACACTCATTAAAATTAAGACTAATCCCAAATCGGATCAAGATTTGAATTTCAAAAATATTGGTCAAAACCTGATAATCCAAGCCAGCTTCCATCAACTCCAAAGTCTTTTGCAAAAAAGCAAACAAGGGAGCATCCTGCTGATTATCCTGCAAACTAGCATCTGCAAGAGCTGCCACATAAGTTGCATAGGCCATGACAAAGAGGTCACTATTAATCTTGGGAAAAATCATCACCTCATGATAGTCCTCGATATAGCTGAGCCCGTCATCATTGATTCGCAAGAGAAATCGAGCCAACACCAAGGGCTGAATTACTGGCGCTAGTTTGGACTGTCCAGCATGTTTGACGAAAAACATCCGCTTACCAGCCTGCTCTGTAAAAATCTTGACGAGCTTGTCATCCTCCCGAAAATTGCGATTGTAGAGCACCAATCCTTGACTCGTGATAGACTGAATCATGCTTCTCTCATGTACTCCTCAAGTCGTTTCATGGCTTCTGTGATAGTCCCCATGCTGGCCGCATAAGACAGACGAACATATCCTTCCCCGTAACGCCCAAAGGCTGCTCCAGGAATAAAGGCAACGGCCTTCTTCTGAGCAAAATCCTTCAGAAAAGCAAAGGAATCTTGATTATAGCCTGCTGGAATCTTAGCAAAGATATAGAAGGCACCGTCTGGTTTGATAATCTCAAAACCAAGAGCAGTCATTTTAGCTATAATATAGTCCCGACGCTGGATATATTCCTTCTTCATAGGCTCCGCATCGTTTTTACCAGCCGTCAATGCTTCTACCGCAGCATGTTGCGCCATGGTATTTGCGGCAGTAACCAAATACTGGTGACTCTTGATTAACTGGGCTGTGAAGGCTGCAGGAGCGAAAATCAGACCCAAACGCCAACCTGTCATGGCATGCGATTTAGATAGACCATTGATAATAATAGCCTGATCTCTCAACATAGTTCCCAGAGACACATGGGCTTCGCCTGTGTAGGTCAACTCTGAGTAGACCTCATCACAGACAACGAAAATTTCGTACTTGCGTAAAACAGCTGCCAAGGCTTCTAACTGCTCTCGACTATAGGTAATTCCTGTCGGATTGGCTGGATAGTTAAGGATAACCGCCTTGAGCTTGTCACCTTGCTCCAAAATGGCCTTCTCCAACATCTCAGGAGTCAAGACAAACCCATTTTCAGTCGTATCAATCTCGACAACCTCTGCCCCAACAAGATTGACAATCGGTTCATAACCCGGATAAGCAGGAGCTGGCAAGAGCACCTTGTCTCCCTCTTCCAAAATAGCCGTCAAAGTAGCAGATAAAGCCTCTGTCGCCCCAATTGTAACCAAGATTTCATTTTCAGGAGCATAGTCCAGTTGGTATTTTTCCTTAACAAAGTCACTGGCTGCCTGACGTAAGGTCAGCAGACCACTCATCCCTGTATAGTAGGATTGGTTCTGGTCAATCGCTCGCTTAGCCGCCTCCTTGACATGATCTGGCGTTGTAAAATCAGGTTCCCCCAAGGTCAAACGCAAGACCCCAGGAATCTCCGAAATAGCCTGGTCAAACTGACGAATCAACGAAACTTGAATCTTATCTAACTGTTTATTAAAGCGCTTAGTTAGGTCCATAGATACCTCCTACTTTCAAAACGTATCTCTATTATACTACAAAAGCCCCCCGACCGCAAAAATACATGATAGAATAACGCTAGCATAACAAATTGAAGTATGTTAATTTAAATTCATTACAACACTATGTTTTTAGAATACTCAATGAAAATCTCATGAGACTAGGAATCAAGGTGAAAGCATAACTAAAGTTAGGTAAGCCGAAGATGACAACGTATCATGAGATTTTCGACGAGTATTGAGGTTTTGATAATCTTCGTTATAACTATTCTAGCACCATTACTGATTACTATTACCGGTAATGTCATTTCTGAGTGGATAGTCAGAAAGTGGTTAGATAAGCGCGACAAAAAAATATAACCTGAGTTTAGTTTTAATGTAACTGGACAAAAAGAAATACCAGAGGTGGAGCTCTGGTATTTTTGTTTTTGCCAAGACTTCGTTACAGTTCTTGTAAGATTATTATAACATAATTAGCACTACTTGTCAAATAATTGTTAGGACCTACTTTCTATTTTACTTTTCCTCTTTACAGGTCTATAATGGTAACAGATTCTATTTGGAGGTTCTTATGTCATTTCTATCAAAAAATGGAGCAGGTATCTTTGCCTGCCTTCTGATTTCACTACTCGCTTGGTATCTGGGCGGATTCTTCCCTGTTATTGGCGCACCCGTCTTTGCCATTTTCATAGGCATGCTTCTCCATCCCTTTCTCTCGTCTCATAAACAACTGGATGCTGGATTAACCTTTAGTTCCAAAAAATTGCTCCAGTATGCCGTTATCTTGCTTGGTTTTGGTCTCAATATCTCGCAAGTCTTCGCAGTTGGCCAATCTTCACTCCCTGTCATCCTGTCCACCATCTCAATAGCCTTAATTGTTGCCTACCTCTTCCAGCGCTTCTTTGCACTGGATACAAAACTGGCTACCTTGATTGGAGTGGGTTCTTCTATCTGTGGGGGATCTGCCATTGCAGCGACAGCGCCTGTTATCCACGCCAAGGAAAAGGAAGTAGCCCAAGCCATCTCCGTTATCTTTTTCTTCAATGTTTTGGCTGCACTTATCTTTCCAACCCTCGGCACCTGGCTTCATCTATCCAATGACGGCTTCGCCCTCTTTGCAGGGACTGCGGTCAATGATACTTCCTCTGTAACCGCCACAGCCAGCGCCTGGGATAGCCTTTACCAAAGTAATACCCTCGAATCCGCAACCATTGTCAAACTCACACGTACTCTGGCTATCATCCCCATCACTCTCTTTCTCTCCTACTGGCAAAGTCGAGAGCAAAAAAATAAGCAAGGATTACAACTGAAAAAAGTCTTCCCACTTTTTATCCTTTACTTTATCCTTGCATCTCTCCTAACTACCCTCGTGACCTCTCTTGGTGTGTCCAGTAGTTTCTTTACCCCTCTCAGACAACTCTCCAAATTCCTCATTATCATGGCCATGAGTTCCATCGGTCTCAAAACCAATCTGGTAGCCATGGTCAAATCCAGTGGAAAATCCATTATTCTCGGAGCCATTTGCTGGATTGCCATCATCCTCACCAGTCTTGGTATGCAGACCCTTATCGGCATTTTCTAATACTCTTCGAAAATCTCTTCAAACCACGTCAACGTCGCCTTGCTGTATATATATGACTGACTTCGTCAGTCTTATCTACAACCTCAAAACTATGTTTTGAGCTGACTTCGTCAGTTCTATCCACAACCTCAAAGCAGTGTTTTGAGCAACCTGCGGCTCGTTTTCTAGTTTGCTCTTTGATTTTCATTGAGTATAACACAAAAGGTAGCCCACCAGCTACCTTTTTCTTATGCTTCCTTAATCAAGCGAGTATGTTCTCTCTTGATGCAGCGATTCATCACAATGTCATCGCATCCACCAGAACGCAAAATCTCTTCCGCTTCTAGATTTTCAAGTCCTAGCTGCGCCCAAAAAATCTTAGCATCAGCCTTGAGAAAATCACGCGCCACATCTGGCAAAAACTCACTGCGACGGTAAACATTGACAATATCTACAGGAAAAGGAATCTCAGCTAAGCTAGCATAAGCCTTTTCACCCAAGATTTCGCCACCTGCTGCCTTGGGATTGACTGGGATGATTTTATAACCCCGAGCCTGCATTTCCTTGGTCACTCGATTGCTGGTTGTTTCCTCACGGTCTGATAAACCCACCACAGCAAGGGTTTTACTCGTTGCGAGATACTGACGAATCACGCCATCACTTGGATTGATAAATTCTTGACTCATAGAAATCCTCCTTTTTCATCAGTATAGCACAATTTGAAAAGGCTTGCATAATTCTACTACAAAAAAGGAGGACTAGCCCCCTTTTTATTTAGCCTCGTACCAGGTTGCCCCTTCATTCTCATCTGCGATGAGGGGAACACTGAGTTGAATGGCTTCTTCCATAGTTTGTTTCACTAATTTTTTCATCTCTGCTAATTCAGATTTAGGAACTTCAAGGACAATTTCATCGTGAACTTGTAGAAGCATCTTAGTCTGATAACCACCTGCAACCAAGGCTTTATCCAGCTGAATCATGGCAATCTTGAGAATATCTGCCGCCGAACCCTGTATAGGAGAGTTGATGGCTGTCCGCTCTGCGAAACCACGAATGTTGAAGTTGCGCGAATTGATATCCGGTAACTCACGACGACGCTTGAAGAGAGTCTCTACATAGCCCTTATCACGCGCCTCACGCACCACTTCATCCATGTAGTTTTTAATACCCGGGAAGCGTTCAAAGTAGGTATCAATATAGGCTTTGGCTTCCTTACGGCTAATGCCCAAATTATTAGACAAACCAAAGTCTGAAATCCCATAAACCACTCCAAAGTTGACAGCCTTAGCATTGCGACGGTCGTTTGCAGTCACATCCTCCGGACGCTCAATGCCAAAGACCCGCATGGCTGTCGAAGTATGGATATCTGCCCCCTCTTGAAAGGCTTTAATTAAGTGCTCATCCTTAGAAATATGCGCCAAAACGCGCAATTCAATCTGTGAATAGTCGGAGCTGAGCAGCACACTATCCTCCCACTCAGGTACAAAAGCTTTACGAATGAGACGGCCTTGCTCCAAACGCACAGGAATGTTTTGCAAGTTTGGATCCACACTAGACAAACGCCCGGTCTGGGTCAAATCCTGCACATAGCGCGTATGAATCTTGCCATCAGCCAAAATCCAGTCCTGCAAGCCAATCACATAAGTAGACTGAATCTTAGCAATCTGACGGTAATCCAGGATTTTCTTAACAATCGGAGCAATAGGAGCAAGGCGCTCCAAGACATCCACCGCTGTCGAGTATCCAGTTTTGGTTTTCTTAGTGTATTCTAAAGGTAACCCTAATTTTTCAAAGAGAAGCACGCCCAACTGTTTAGGCGAGTTGATATTAAACTCCTCACCAGCCAGTTCATAAATCTCTTGAGTGAGTTTTTCAATGACAAGCTCATTTTCAGCCTGCATCTCAAGCAAGGTCTCTTTCTTGACCGTAATCCCAGCAATTTCCATCTTGGCAAGGACAAAAGCCAGAGGTTGCTCCATATCATAAAGAAGCTCTAATTGACCATTTTCACTGAGTTTTTCAAGTAAAATAGGTTCTGTTTCGACCAAAACGGCAAGTTTACGAGCTAAATGTTCCAAGAATTTCTCGCGTTCAGGAATGGCCTTCTTGACCCCCTTACCGTAGAAAGTTTCATCATCAACCAAATAAGCCTGACCATAAAGACTCGCGATGGTCGCAATTTCATTGTCCTCCACAGTCGAAAGGAGGTATTTAGCCAAACGGCTATCAAAAGCAGGCGCCTGCAAATCCACATCATAACGATTTAAGAGAACTTTAGCCTTCTTAAAGTCATAAACTCTCAGAGGTGTTTTTTCTAAAAAGTCCTTGAAAATAGGCTCTTGCAAAAGCTCAAGTTTGTCTGTGGCATAGAGTTTATCCCCACAAGACCAGGCAAATCCAACCAAATCATCCGTATGGTAATTTTCACCAAAAAGCTCAAAGTGGAAGATAGACTCCTCACTCAGCATATCTTGACTGACTTGATCAACGATAGTAAAGTCCAAGCTCTCAACCACATCAGCTGACGATGCATTTAAAACCTGTTTGAGCTGTTTGAAACCCATCTCATCGTAGAATTTCCCGAGATTTTCCACATCTGGACCACTATAGACCACATCCTCCAAACCAATCTCAACCGGTGCCTTGGTATCAATAGTCGCTAGTGTTTTCGACAAAAAGGCCTGTTCCTTATCATTGATGAGATTTTCCTTCATCTTAGAAGCCTTCATCCCATCAATATTTTCATAAATTCCCTCAAGCGAACCATGCTCTAGCAAGAGCTTGATACCCGTCTTTTCACCGATTTTGGTTACTCCAGGGATATTATCCGACTTATCACCCATGAGCGCCTTGAGATCGATAAACTGCGTCGGTGTAATGCCCATCTTTTCCATAAGATATTCTGGCGTAAAGGCCTCAAACTCAGCCACACCTTTCTTGGAAATTTCAACCACCGTATGCTCATCCGTCAGCTGAATCAAATCCTTGTCCCCACTGACAATGGTAATATCAAAACCATCCTGCTCTGCTAGCTTATCCAGCGTCCCAATGATGTCGTCCGCCTCATACTGAGCCAACTCATAATGACGAATCCCCATATGATCCAGCAATTCACGAATGAAAGGAAATTGCTCACGAAACTCATCAGGAGTCTTGGCCCGACCACCCTTATAGTCCGCATACATCTCTGTACGGAAGGTCGTCTTTCCCGCATCAAAAGCTACCAAAATATGACTGGGTTCAACCCGCTCCAATAAATGACTCAACATCAACTGAAAGCCATAAATAGCATTGGTATGCAAACCAGCCGCATTCTTAAAACGGTCCAACTGCTGATAGAGCGCAAAAAACGCCCGAAAAGCAACAGAAGACCCATCAATCAATAATAATTTTTTCTTATCCATACACCCATTATAAAGGAAAGCACCAAAAAATACCATTGGGAAGAGCCAGACCGAATATTTTTCATACCTTTTCCGAATAAATAGATAGAGCCAGATAATCTAGTAAACCTAGATTTAAAAATGTGCTATAATGAAAGGAGAAAGAATATGACTGTACGTCATCCGGGCATCAGCCCGACCAATGACTTAGTTGCTAAGAAAATCTTTAGCAATCCAGAAATCACTTGTCAATTTATCCGCGATATGCTGGATTTACCAGCAAAAAATGTGACCATTTTGGAGGGAAGCAATATTCACGTATTACCCTCCATACCTTATTCAGCGCAGGATTTCTATACCAGTATAGATGTCTTGGCGGAGTTGGATAATGGCACGCAGGTTATTATCGAAATCCAAGTTCATCATCAGAATTTTTTCATCAATCGCCTGTGGGCTTACCTATGCAGTCAGGTCAATCAAAATCTTGAAAAAATTCGCCAACGAGAAGGTGATACCCACCAGAGCTATAAACATATTGCACCCGTTTATGCTATAGCTATCGTGGATAGCAACTACTTCCAAGATGACTTAGCCTTTCACAGTTTTAGTATGCGAGAGGACACGACAGGTGAGGTCTTAACCATCACAAATAACGGTCAAGAAAACCATCTAGTCAAGATGGCATTCTTAGAATTAAGAAAATACAGAGAAACCAGCAAAGACAAGGTTCGCAAACCGTGGTTGGAGTTTTTCGGCAACAAGCCCTTTACCCAGCACCCCCAGCGAGCCATCAGCCAAGCAGACCAACTGCTGGACTACAAGAGCTGGTCCGAGGAGGACAGGAAAATGTTTAGTCAACTACGTATGCGCGAAGAACAAGCATTATTGGCTCAGGATTATGCCTTGGAACAAGCCGAAGAAAAAGGATTAGAGCGTGGGAAAGTTGAAGGAAGTTTGTCTATGCTACTAAATCTAGTCCATCAAGGTCTTTTGATTTCCGAGGTTGCCAGTCAGCAGTTAGGTATGACTGTCTCTGAGTTTGAAGAACTATTGAAAGAGCATCACAAATAAGAACTTAAAAAATACAGAGAAACCAGCAAAGACGAGGTTCGCAAACCGTGGTTAGAGTTTTTCGGGAATAAGCCCTTTACTCAAGAACCCGAGCGAGCCATCATCCAGGCAGATCAACTACTGGACTACAAGAGCTGGTCCGAGGAGGACAGAAAAATGTTTAGTCAACTACGTATGCGTGAAGAACAAGCATTGTTAGCACAGGACTATGCCTTGGAACAAGCTGAGGAAAAGGGCTTAGAACGTGGAAAACTGCTTGCTTTTTTAGATATGGTTCGCCAACATCTTTTAACCGTTGAGGTTGCAAGTGAGCAATTGGGCATGAGCGTCGCTGAGTTTGAGGCGTTGTTGTAAAACCAGCACTAACGGTCAAGAAAACCATCTGGTCAAGATGGCGTTCTTGGAATTAAAAAAATACAGAGAAACCAGCAAAGACGAGGTTCACAAACCGTGGTTGGAGTTTTTTGGGAATAAGCCATTTACCCAGAATCCCCAGCGAGCCATTAGCAAAGCAGACCAATTGCTGGACTACAAGAGCTGGTCTGAGGAGAACAGGAAGATGTTTAGTCAACTACGGATGCGTGAAGAACAAGCATTATTGGCTCATGACTATGCCTTGGAACAAGCAGAGGAAAAGGGCTTAGAGCGTGGTCGAGCCGAGGGGATGGAAAAGGGATTAAAAGTAGGTTTAGTAAATCTAGTCCGTCAACAGCTACTGTCATCTGAGGTTGCCAGCCAGCAGCTGAGAATGACCGTCGCTGAGTTTGAGGCACTACTATAAGACCCTAGAATAATGAATAACATAAAAGTGAACAGGACTGAAATATTATCCTGTTCACTTCTTTCATTTACCCGAGACAATTCAGATTCATCCCAACCTCAAAAGAGAAGGCCAAAAATCCTTCTCTTTCATATCTTTTAACTAATTAGATTGTACATTTCACAAATGGGAGAGTACCTAGAGATACTAATTATTTAACTGCAGTATCATCTTAGTAAGTATCTGCTATAAAAACTAAGCTAAAAATCTCCTAGTGACATAAACTAATTCAAACTACACCCACTCACCATTAGCGTTTACTGTGTAACCATCGATGGTTGTATTCACAGCCAAAGCACCTGATGGATATGAGTAGTACCATTTACCACCTGTTTGGAACCAACCTGTCACCATAGCACCTGAGCCTTTAAGGTAGTACCAAGTACCACCCACTTTAGCCCAGCCAGTTTCCATAGCACCTGAGCTGTTTAGGTAATACCAAGTACCACCATCTTGTAACCAGCCGGTTTGCATTTCACCTGAACCATTTAGATAGTACCATTTGTTACCATCTTTGACCCACCATTTTTGCATCACGCCTTCAGCATTAAAGTAGTACCATTTACCACCATCTTTAAGCCATCCAACTTGACGTTTACCGTCTTTGTTTACATAAATCCAGTGATTATCAACTTTGTTCCAACCAGCTTTTGTATTAGAATCATCTGTCAAGAAGTATGTTTTTCCATCAACAGTGATTTCACCGAACTTACGTTCACCTTCTTCAGTGACATAGTAATACTTGTCGCCAGCGCCTTTAATGAGACCTGTCTTACGCTCACCTTCTGCAGTGATGTAATACCATTTACCATCACTATCTTTTACAATACCAGATTGAGCTTTACCATCTGCAGTAAAGAAATACCATTTTGTACCAACTTTATGAACTCCGTTTGTAACAACACCATCTTTTACAAAGTAAGTTTTATCATTATCTGTTACAACTTCTGTCTTACGGACACCATTTCCATCAAAGTAATAAGTCTTTTCACCTACTTTGATAAAACCAGTTCTCTTCACACCTTGATTATCTAGATAGTAGCGTTCAGACTCATTTTCAATGATACCACGAGCCATAACTCCTTCGCTATTGAAGTAGTATGTTTTGTTATCAATGATTGCCCAACCTTTGACTGGATTTCCTTTTGAGTAGAAATAGCGATTACCTGATACTTCACGCCAGCTATTTCCTTTATCAGTAGATTTATAACCTTGTTTATTCAAATCCGCTGACGCTGTATTAGGATCATTTTCCAATTCAGCAAGCTTTGTTCCCTTTAATACAAATACATAGTAACGTACTCCACCTTCTACATAAGTACTTTGATATTCATATTTATCGATGTACTTATGCTTATCAATTTTTTGATCTCCTGCTTCAAAATAGACAGTTGTACGAGTACGGGCACTATCATTAGCAACAGTTATCCATTCTGTTTTACGAACAAATTCTTCTGCATGTACAGAAGGAGCAGTAATTGCTGAGTAAGTAGTTAAAGCAGCAGCACCCGCCATTGTTACACTAGCTAGAGCTAGAGCTAAAGCTTTTTTATTTTTCATGTGAACATTCTCCATTTTTTAAAATTTAGCTATTATGCCTATTTTTATTGTATCTTATTTTTTAAAAAAATTCTAAGGAAAACTGGATTTTTATGGTAAAAATAAAAAAGTAGGAAAAATCTCCTACTTTTTATTGAATTAGATTATTTAACCCATTCACCGTTTCCGTTAACAGTGTATCCACCTACAGTAGTGTTAACTGCAAGGGCACCTGAACCGTCAACGTAGTACCATTTACCAGAAACTTCAAACCATTGGCTAGCTTTCATAGCACCTGATGCTTCAAGGTAGTACCATTTACCACCGTCTTGCAACCAACCAGTTTGCATAGCACCTGAACCGTTTAGGTAGTACCAAGTGTTTCCGTCTTTAACCCACCATTTTTGCATTACGCCTTCAGCGTTAAAGAAGTACCATTTACCGTCAACTTGTTTCCAACCTGTAACAGCTTTGTTAGAAGCGTAGTATTTCCATCCAGCTTCTTCTTGTACCCATTGGTCTTTGACAACGTTGTATGAATCAGTTTTTTCAAGAACCAAATCAACGTTTGCGTTTGTGAACATGTCAGCTTTTCCATCTTGGTCTAAATCAGCAGAACCACTATATACAAATGTTCCTTCTGCGATGCTACCGATTTCCGCACCGTTTGAAGTTTTGTTTACTGTGTAAAGTCCACTATTTGACTCAATACCTTTTACAACATACCCTTTTGGTACATAAGCAACACGGTATTGAACCAATCCACCATTTGCTACTGCAAGTTCAACATCACCTGCCGCATCAGACTCAGCAGAAACAACTGTTGCTTTAGCGTAGTTCAAGTAGTCAGCTTTGTTTGCCCAAATCATAACATCAACTTTAACACCTGCTACTGCATTACCTTTGATATCACGAACATGGAAACGTACATGTGAACCGTTACCAAATTTTACTGCTTTAATAACTTTTCCATCTTTATCCTTAACAACATCATATGGATTTGTAGCTGGTTCAGCTGGTTTGTATTGGTCAGCATCTGGCACTGCATGGTGGAATGAAGGGTGTTCATTTGCACTATATGCGTTACCTACAATTTTACCAGTTCTAGGATCTACTTTACCATATACTGTACCACCATTAGTAGCACCAGCAGAAGTGCTAAGATCATTAGCTGAAACAGCTTGTACAGCACCAAATGCTGCAAGAGCGACTGCGCTTGTCAATAAAACTTTTTTCATCGTTTTATCTCCTTTGTTTTTCATTATATATTTTTCGTAAGACTATCTTACTACCATACAGTATATAAATATTTGCAGGATTTGTCAAGGGTTTTCTTCTAGTTTTTAAAGTTTTTACCTATTTTTAGAAAAAAAGGTGAAAAAAACATCTTTGTGAGAAAAATACCCGTCAAATACTGTATTTTTGAGTGAAAATCTCACAAACTAATCATCCTTGAGTAAAATCATTCATATCTAATCCACATAGACAGTTGGATAGAACTCACTTCCTTGGTATTATCTTATAAACCCTCATAAAAGTCAAGTAAAAACGGCAAGTATTCAGCTAAAACTTGCCATTTCATAAACTTTCTACTATATAAAGATTGAACTCATAATAAAGCTTCAAACTCAGCGACAGTCATGCCCAATTGTTCACTCGCAACCTCAGATATCAAAAGACCTTGGCGAACCATATCCAGGAAGGCAAAGAGTTTCCCACGTTCTAAGCCTTTTTCTTCAGCTTGTTCCAAGGCATAGTCATGAGCCAATAATGCTTGTTCTTCACGCATACGTAGTTGACTAAACATCTTCCTGTCCTCCTCAGACCAGCTCTTGTAGTCTAGCAGTTGGTCTGCCTGGCTGATGGCTCGCTCGGGTTGTTGGGTAAAGGGTTTATTCCCGAAAAACTCCAACCATGGCTTGCGAACGCTATCCTTGCTGGTTTCTCTGTATTTTTTTAATTCCAAGAACGCCATCTTAACAAAATGGTTTTCTTGCCCATTGTTTGTGATGGTCTTACAAGAGTGCTTCAAACTCAGAGACCGTCATACCCAGCTGCTGGCTGGCAACCTCAGATGTCAAAAGACCTTGGCGAACCATATCTAGAAAGGCAAAAAGTTTCCCACGTTCTAGTCCCTGTTCAATACCTTGTTCAATACCTTCGGCCCTAGCTGTTTCCAAGGCATAGTCCTGTGCTAACAAGGCTTGTTCTTCGCGCATACGTAGTTGACTAAACATCTTCCTATCCTCCTCGGACCAGCTCTTGTAGTCTAGCAGTTGGTCTGCCTGGCTGATGGCTCGCTCGGGTTGTTGGGTAAAGGGTTTGTTCCCGAAAAACTCCAACCATGGCTTGCGAACGCTATCCTTGCTGGTTTCTCTGTATTTTTTTAATTCCAAGAATGCCATCTTGACTAGATGGTTTTCCTGTCCATTGTTTGTGATGGTTAAGACTTCACCTGTCGTGTCCTCTCGCATGCTAAAACTATGAAAGGCCAAGTCATCTGAGAAGTAATTACTATCTACAATAGCAATAGCATAAACCGGTGCGATGTGTTTGTAACTTTGATGAGTATTGCCTTCTTGCTGGCGAATTTTTTCTAGGTTTTGATTGACCTGACTGCACAGGTAAGCCCACAGGCGATTGATGAAAAAATTCTGATGATGAACCTGAATCTCAATAATTACCTGAGTACCATTATCTAGTTCAGCTAAAACATCTATACTGGTATAGAAATCCTGCGCCGAGTACGACATGGAAGGCAAGACATGAATATTGCTTCCCTCCAAAATGGTCACATTTTTTGCTGGCAAGTCCAGCATATCGCGAATAAATTGACAAGTGATTTCCGGATTGCTAAAGATTTTCTTAGCAACCAAATCGTTGGTCGGGCTGATGCCCGGATGACGTACAGTCATACTTTCTCTCCTTTCATTATACCATAGTTTTAAATCTAGGTTTACTAGATTCACTGCTACTATCTATTTATTCGGAAAAGAGAGGTGAAAGTTCAAATTTTCCTAACAAAAAAGATAGCCAATCTCTTTTACATCAAGAAATTTAGCTATCCTTTTTAGTTATTTTCATATTACATAGAGTTTGTCCACAGATTTCTTACTTATGCCTTTCTAACAGCGCCTCAAACTCTGCGACAGTCATGCTCAACTGTTGACTTGCAACCTCTGAAGTCAGAAGGCCTTGGCGTACCATATCCAGGAAGGCAAAGAATTTTCCTTCTTCCCTCCCTTCAACTTTCCCACGTTCAAGTCCACGCTCCAGTCCCTGTTCAATACCACGTTCTAAACCTTGTTTAATACCTTCTTCTCGACCACGCTCCAAGCCTTTTTCTTCAGCTTGTTCCAAAGCATAGTCCTGTGCTAACAAGGCTTGTTCTTCGCGCATACGTAGTTGACTAAACATCTTCCTGTCCTCCTCGGACCAGCTCTTGTAGTCCAGCAGTTGGTCTGCTTGGCTGATGGCTCGCTCAGGTTGTTGGGTAAAGGGCTTGTTGCCGAAAAACTCCAACCATGGTTTACGAATGCTATCTTTGCTGGTTTCTCTGTATTTTTTTAATTCCAAGAATGCCATCTTAACCAGATTGTTTTCTTGACCGTTATTGGTGATGGTCTTACAAGAGTGCTTCAAACTCAGCAACCGTCATACCCAATTGTTCACTCGCAACCTCCGAAGTCAGAAGACCTTGGCGAACCATATCTAGAAAGGCAAAAAGTTTCCCACGTTCTAGTCCCTGTTCAATACCTTGCTCAATACCCTCAGCTCGGCCTTGTTCAACTCCTTCTGCACGACCACGCTCAAGTCCACGCTCTAAGCCCTTTTCCTCAGCTTGTTCCAAGGCATAGTCATGAGCTAATAATGCCTGTTCTTCGCGCATACGTAGTTGACTAAACATCTTCCTGTCCTCCTCGGACCAGCTCTTGTAGTCTAGCAGTTGGTCTGCCTGGCTGATGGCTCGCTCGGGTTGTTGGGTAAAGGGTTTATTCCCGAAAAACTCCAACCATGGCTTGCGAACGCTATCCTTGCTGGTTTCTCTGTATTTTTTTAATTCCAAGAATGCCATCTTGACTAGATGGTTTTCCTGTCCATTGTTTGTGATGGTTAAGACTTCACCTGTCGTGTCCTCTCGCATACTAAAGCTGTGAAAAGCCAAATCATCTTGGAAATAATTGCTGTCCACAATTGCGATTGCGTATACTGGTGCGATGTGTTTGTAACTTTGATGAGTATTGCCTTCTTGCTGGCGAATTTTTTCTAGATTTTGATTGACCTGACTACACAAATAAGCCCACAGGCGATTGATGAAAAAATTCTGATGATGCACCTGAATCTCAATAATTACCTGAGTACCATTGTCCAACTCCGCTAAAACATCTATACTGGTATAGAAATCTTGGGCTGAATAAGGCATGGAAGGTAAGACATGAATATTGCTTCCCTCCAAAATGGTCACATTTTTTGCTGGTAAATCCAACATATCGCGAATAAATTGACAAGTGATTTCTGGATTGCTAAAGATTTTCTTAGCAACCAAATCATTGGTAGGGCTAATGCCCGGATGTCTTAGAATCATCCTTTTCCTCCTTTTATTATACCACAGTTTTATACTCAATGAAAATCAAAGAGCAAACTAGGAAACTAGCCGCAGGCTATACTTGAGTACGGCAAGGCGACGTTGACGTAGTTTGAATTTGATTTTCGAAGAGTATTAAATCTAGTTTTACTAGATTCACTGACTCTATCTATTTATTCGGAAAAGAGACGAAAAAAACCTGAGAATTATCTCAGGCTTGATTATTAAATCTTTTTCTCAATACCAAAAAGTGGAGAAAGTGGGCGTTTTTCATGGATACGGACGATAGCATCCCCCAAGAGATGAGCGATTGAAATCTGCTCAATCTTATCAATCAAACGCTCTTCTGGCAGATAGATGGTATCCAAAACAACCAATTTCTTAATAGCTGATTTTTGGATATTGTCCATAGCAGGACCAGAAAGAACTGGGTGCGTACAGCTTGCATAGACTTCAACAGCACCAGCTTCCGCAAGGGCATCTGCCGCATGACAAATCGTTCCAGCAGTATCAATCATATCATCAATCAAGATACAAGTCTTGCCTTCGACCTTACCGATGATGTTCATGACTTCACTGGTATTCATCTTATCAACGCTACGACGTTTGTCGATAATAGCGATAGATGTTTTCAAAAATTCTGCCAACTTACGGGCACGAGTCACCCCTCCATGGTCTGGACTGACAACCACATAGTCAGAACCAACCATGCCACGACGCTCAAAATAATCCGCAATCAGAGGAGCTCCCATCAAATGATCCACAGGAATATCAAAGAATCCTTGAATCTGCGCAGCATGCAAGTCGATTGTCAATAAACGATCCACTCCAGCTACTTCAAGCATATTTGCGACAAGTTTTGAAGTGATTGGCTCACGCGCTCTCGCCTTTCTATCCTGACGTGCATACCCATAGTAAGGCATGACAACATTGACAGATTCTGCACTCGCACGCTTCAAAGCATCTACCATAATCAAAATTTCAAGCAGATTGTCATTTACAGGCGAGCTAGTTGATTGTAGGATAAAGACGTGTTTCCCACGGATTGATTCTTCGATGTTGACCTGAATCTCTCCATCTGAAAATTGGCGAACACTTGATTTCCCCAACTCTATCCCAATCTCCTGCGCCACACGTTCTGCCAATTCTTTATTAGAAGAAAGGGCAAACAGCTTTAAATCAGAAAAAGACATGATTTCCTCCGGTATATATGTATCGCTTGTGCTTTTCACAAGATTTTTCCATCTACCATTGTAGCGCTTTTTACACTATTTTTCAATCAAAAATAAAAGAAGGGCACCATATTTGTACCCTTGCATCATTCTTTTGAAAAATATTCTAGTTCATTATCTCATCGTTCTTCTCAACAAAGCGATAAGCCTGATAAAAACCATAGAGAGCAATAGCTGTAACAACTGGAATCGCTAATGGCAACTCTGTCTCCAATTCTACAAAAGGAGAGTTAAATAAGAAGTGAGTTCCCAAGGCTAAACCTAGGAAAATAAGCCCCTCTTTCTTGCCAACCTTCTGTCCTTTATAGGCTCTGTAAAGCAAGTAAACACCTACTACAGCCAGACCTGAAAAAGTCCAGTGAGAGGCAATCCCTGAGATGATACGCTCTAAAATTCTCGAAATAGTAAAGTCAAACCCCTCTGGCAAATCCGTACGAATGTAGCCAATATCCTCAATCATTTGAAATCCCAAACCAGAAGCAATCCCTAGTAAAAACAAAGATTTTAATTTTCGCACAGGAATCAAAGCCAAAACAAAAACAAGTGGCAACAATTTCAAGGGTTCTTCTACCAAAGGAGCCACAATAGCACTTTCAAAGGCATTTAAAAATACACTATCTGGGAAAAGAACACCCAGCAAATTATGGATATAGGTATTAGCAAAGCTAGACAACCAGCCTGAGAGGAACATCCCACCCAATAAAGACAAAATCAAGGCCTTCTTTGGCAATTCCCATTTTTTCCCAATATGGAAAAGGAAATAAAGAGCCGGAATCATATAAAAGAGAGCTAGAAAGATAGAAACTCCCATGAGTCCATATTCCGCAGCTGACATAGAACCGTCAGTATAGTAGATGGTTTCATACTGTAAACCAATACATAGCAATAAAATAAAAATAAATAAAATACTGTTTTTCTTCATACACTTTCTTTCTAAATGAAGTATTTATAATTCTACGACTGTCATACTTCCTGTATCCACATCATAAATAGCACCAGAGATAATGACATCGTCTGGTATTAAGGGAGATTCGATAAGGGCTTGCATATCCTCTCGCACACTCTCCTCTATATCTTGGAAGGGCAAGAAGTCCTGGTCTGACACGTCGACACCCAGTTCCTCTTTCAAATACTCCTGAAAAGGACCATTTTCAAAGGTCTGAGCACCACAGTCTGTATGGTGCAGCACCACAATCTCTCTTGTCCCCATCTGTTGCTGGGAAATAACTAGCGAACGAATCATGTCCTCAGTCACTCGACCACCTGCATTCCGCAAGATATGAGCATCCCCAAGTGCCAAACCTAGAGCTTGCGCAACGTGCAAACGTGAGTCCATACAGGTCACAATGGCAACTCTTGTTTTGGGTTTAAGTGGCAGATTTAACTGCCCATGTAGGGCAACATAAGCCTGATTGGCTTGCATAAACTGTTCAAAATACGACATGATTCCCTCCTCGACAATTTGATAGTCAAATATTTCTCCTATCTTATCATTTTTAAGAGGATTTGTCACAGATTAAGCAAAAACCTTTTTCAAAACTTCCTGAATCGTTGTCACCCCAATGACCTGAATTTCCTTGGGTGGAGTGATTCCTGTCAAGGAATTCTTAGGTACATAAATCTTAGTAAAGCCCAGTTTAGCAGCTTCATTGATGCGTTGCTCGATACGATTTACACGTCGAATTTCTCCAGTCAAACCCAGTTCTCCTACAAAACATTCCTGAGGATTGGTTGGCTTGTCCTTGTAGCTCGAAGCAATAGCAACAGCGACGGCTAAGTCAATGGCAGGTTCATCCAATTTGACACCACCAGCAGATTTGAGATAGGCATCCTGATTTTGCAAGAGAAGCCCTGCACGCTTTTCTAAAACAGCCATAATCAGACTCGCACGATTAAAATCAAGTCCTGTCGTAGTACGCTTGGCATTTCCAAACATAGTCGGTGTCACCAAAGCCTGAACCTCAGCCAAAATCGGACGCGTCCCTTCCATGGTCACAACGATGGAAGAACCAGTCGCCCCATCCAAACGCTCCTCTAGGAAAACTTGACTCGGATTGAGGACCTCAACCAGACCACCCGACTGCATCTCAAAAATCCCAATTTCATTGGTAGAACCAAAACGGTTTTTGACCGCTCTCAGAATACGGAAGGTATGGTGACGCTCCCCTTCAAAGTAAAGCACCGTATCCACCATATGCTCCAACATACGTGGACCAGCCAAGGTTCCTTCCTTAGTCACATGGCCTACGATAAAGATGGCAATGTTATTGGTTTTGGCCAGCTGCATAAGTTCAGCCGTTACCTCACGCACTTGAGAAACAGACCCCTGCACCCCTGAAATCTCAGGAGACATAATGGTCTGGATAGAGTCAATAATGAGGAAGTCTGGTTGGATGCGCTCCACCTCAGCTCGAACACTCTGCATATTGGTCTCGGCATAGAGATAAAACTCGCTATCAATATCTCCCAAGCGCTCTGCTCGCAGTTTAATCTGCTGGGCAGACTCCTCCCCACTGACGTAGAAAACCGTCCCCACTTGAGACAGCTGGGTTGAGACTTGTAGGAGAAGGGTTGATTTCCCGATTCCAGGATCCCCACCGATGAGGACGAGACTTCCCGGCACCACTCCGCCTCCAAGTACACGGTTGAATTCCTCCATCTCTGTCTTGGTTCGATTGACATTGATGGAGGTCACTTCAGCCAGTTTCATGGGCTTGGTTTTCTCACCTGTTAAAGACACACGCGCATTCTTTACCTCGGCAACCTCAACCTCTTCTACAAAAGAAGACCAAGATCCACAGTTGGGGCAACGTCCCAGATATTTAGGGGAATTATACCCACAATTTTGACATACAAATGTCGCTTTTTTCTTTGCGATGATAAACCTCTTTCTATATCTATATCTCTAACTCACACTCAATCACTTGGCAAAAATCAATTTTCTCATTTGGCACAAACTGGCGCATAAGCATGTTGTGACTTACCACTATCACTGTCTGATAATCTCGATACTTAGCCATACATTCTATAAACCGAGACTTCATTTCCGTAGCTGTCTCATATTGAATAGGACTATTGGGAAGTATCTCCCCATGATTTTCTAGAAACATAGTACGAGCTTTTTCAAAATTATCTGTGCCACTTTCATAGACCTGCCATTCATGTAATAATGGTTCCACTCTCAAAGGAAGTCTCGTAGAACAAACCACATAAGAAGCCGTTTCTAAAGCTCTTGTGACTGCAGAAGATATGATTATTTCAGCTGAATGGAATAAAGGATTGGTGCTCAGTTCCTGAGCCTGCTGCCGTCCCTTCTCAGATAAGGGTGCCAAATCTATCCCAAATCCCGTATAAGAACGCTCCTCTAACTCACGGTAATCTGGCTCTCCATGACGTACAAAGATAATCTTCATTCTAGTGCCCTGTCGATCCAAATCCACCAGTTCGAACGCCATCAGCCGCATCTCCATCTGCAATTAAGAAAGGAGCAAAGACAGCCTGGACAACACGTTCTCCAACTTCAAGAACAACCTCTTGATCTGTAATATTCTTCATCTGAGCAAAAATATGCCCTTCATTCCCAGGATTTCCATAATAATCCCCATCAATGACCCCAACTGAATTAATCAAGATCAAGCCCTTCTTACGAGGATTTGAAGAACGATCATAGAGGTAGAGAACCTCAGTCGGTTGCATATAAGCCTTAACCCCTGTCGGAACCAAGACAATCTCTCCTGGAGCGATAACTGTGCGCACAGCAACCTTTAAGTCGTAACCAGCCGCATGCGCTGTCTCACGCTTGGGCAATAAATTTTCATCTGTAAAAGTAGAAACCAATTCAAAACCACGAATTTTCATCATATTCTCTTTTCTATTATCATTTATTCTAGATTATTCTATCTTATTTATTCGGAAAAAGCACGAAAAAAAGAGCACACAATTCAAATCGCTTAGGGCTGCTGGATTCCTCCCCTGACCCGCTTCACGCAGAACTGTTGCTCCACTATTTATTATATCACATTCCTATTCATTTTAAAAGCAAAATTATTTTTTCCGTCTATTTCTAAAAAAGTCCTGCATAATAGCTGCACATTCATCTTCCAAAATTCCCGTTTCAACCTCCACACGATGATTGAGACGCTCATCTGTCAAGATATCGTACAAACTCCCAGCAGCGCCAAATTTCTGGTTTTTAGCCCCATAGACCACGTTTGGAATACGGGCAAGTCCAATCGCCCCACTACACATGACACACGGCTCAATGGTCACAAAAAGCGTGCAATCCAGCAAGCGCCAGCTCTCCTCACTTAGGTTCGCATTCTCTATGGCCATAATCTCCGCATGCATAACCGCTCGTTGCAACTCCTCACGCGCATTATGCCCGCGACCAATGATTTCGCCATCTTTCACAATCACACAACCAATTGGAATTTCATCGTGTTCAAGAGCAATCTCAGCCTCTCTCAAAGCCTCCCTCATAAAAACTTCTTTTTCTTCAACTGTATAATTCATCAATTTCCCTTTTCCTACTTATCGATTTTATTATTATATCATGAATTCCAAGACAAAAAAAGCCACCGAATGCGGTGACTCTATAGGGAGATTATTATGAAAAAGAAAAGTTTAGGATATTTGTTACAACAAGTTAGGAGGTCTTCTTGTAACTGTTTATAGTATACCCGACCTATCTTAAACAAATCTTAAAAATCTCTTAGGACCAAACACTTTCTAAAATATTTGTTTGTTCACGACCAGGACCCACTGAGAAAGTAGAAATACGAACGCCAACCAATTCGCTAACACGACGAACATAGTTACGTGCATTCTCAGGAAGATCTTCCAAATTACGAACTCCGGTAATATCTTCTGACCAACCTGGCAACTCTTCATAGATAGGCTTGCAACGCTTCAATTGCTCAAGACTAGCTGGATAGTAGTCAATACGTTGACCATCAAGATCATAGGCCACACAAATTTTCACTGTATCCAAACCACTCAAAACATCGATAGAGTTCAATGAAAGATTAGTAATACCAGAAACACGACGACTATGACGCATCACAACTGAATCAAACCATCCCACACGACGTGGACGACCAGTTGTTGTACCATATTCATGACCCACTTCACGGATACGTTCTCCCACTTCATCAAACAACTCAGTTGGGAAAGGACCGTCTCCAACACGACTCGTATAGGCTTTACATACACCAACAACCTTGTCAATCTTACTTGGACCAACACCAGAACCAATCGTAACACCACCAGCCACAGGGTTTGATGACGTAACAAATGGATAAGTACCTTGGTCGATATCTAGCATAACACCTTGTGCACCTTCAAAAAGCACACGTTTACCGTTATCAAGCGCATCATTTAAGATAACAGATGTGTCTGTCACATACTTCTTGATTTGTTGACCATATTCGTAATATTCTTCAAAAATATCATCAAAATCAATCGCTTTGCTGTCATACAATTTTTCAAAAAGACGATTCTTTTCAGCAAGGTTACGTTCTAAACGCTCACGGAAAATATCTTTATCCAAAAGATCTGCAATACGAATCCCAACACGAGCAGCCTTGTCCATATAAGCTGGACCAATTCCCTTGATTGTAGTACCAATCTTATTGTCGCCCTTAGCTTCTTCTTGCAAGCGATCCAACTCGATATGATAAGGCAAAATAACATGCGCACGATCAGAAATACGCAAATTATCAGTTGTTACACCTTCCTCATGAAGATAGCTCAACTCTTTTACAAGGGATTTAGGATTTACAACCATACCATTCCCAATAACAGAGATTTTTTCAGGAAAGAAAATCCCAGATGGAATCAAGTGCAACTTAAATTTCTTACCATCAATCACAATCGTGTGACCTGCATTATCACCACCTTGGTAACGTGCAATCACTTCTGCATTCGCTGAAAGGAAGTCTGTAATCTTCCCTTTACCTTCATCACCCCATTGGGTACCTACAACAACAACTGAAGTCATAATCTTGTCTGAGCCCTCAGGCTCTTCCTTTCTCACATACATGGCAGGACTCTCACCTGCAATTATATCTTACAATTTATTATAAGAAAAAAACACCTTTTTATCAAGAAGAAACAATAGAAAGATTTGCTATTTCCAACTATTAAAAAAAGATTTAAAAAAATTACTAGCTATTTACTATTATCTTTCCATAAAAGAGTAAATTAGTTCGGAAATTTACTCAAAACATCTCAACACGAAATAAATCCCCGATTCATTATCATCTTTTCAAGATACAAACGATAAGCAACACGATAATGATAAACGATAAAATCCCTACGACACCCAATACCATATCTCACTAAATAATAAATTAAAAATTTAAAATGAAAATGTTCCCAATCAAAATTATCACCAAATACAGTACCATACTCTTCTTCAATATTTCTATAAAAATCCGCCATCTGCTCATAAATTTTTTGTAGCATAAATATATACTCCTTTTCTTTTTTATGAACTTATTCTAACAAAAAATTTTACACATTCACTATCAATTCCTGAATTGTCAAAATACAAATCTCAACAAGATAACAAATAAGAAAAGTTGACAGGATAGGAAGAAATTTACTACCTAAATTAGACTATTATAAAGACCTTATTAACTGCTTTACACTCAAATATTTTTAAAAAGCAACCTTGTCCATTGTCTGCTGACAGTGGACTTTAAAATACTTTTTTCCAGTCCTTGAATAACTTCTTGAAGCTTACCAATGACAGCTTCCAATGTTTGGAAAGACTTATTTTTAAAACCTCGTTTTCGAATTTCTTTCCAAACTTGTTCAATAGGGTTCATTTCTGGTGTATAAGGCGGGATAAAAGCCAACTCAATATTACTTGGGATCTCTAAGCTACTTGATTTATGACATATAGCATTATTCATGACAAGTAACATATAGTCATCTGAATAAGCTTGTGAGACTTGCCGTAGAAATTCATTGGTCCACTCAGTATTGCATCCTCCAGCAATAAGGAAGAAGGAATCTCCTGTCTGAGCATCTACTGCCTCATAACAATAGCGATATTCTCACATATAATGACTAGTATTGCTAGGTCGGATTCCTTTAGGATCCCCAAAAGAACTCATCTTACTGATTCTTCCGAAACCAGCTTCATCTTGGTACATCAAGCGTACTTTCTTATAAGTCCTCTCCTCTTTAAATCACTTACTTAAAGTCTCGAATGTAGATTTTATTTTTAGACGTCTCAATTGTTTGAGCGTCTGCCTTCTTGAGATGTTCAGGTCTAGGAGTGACCGCTCGCCAACCATGGCGTTTCAGGAGATAATAGAAACCATCACGTGTGGAAGTGCGATCAATCTCTTTTTGATATGCTTCAAATAACTGATTGACAGTTACAAATTCCTCAGCCTGAGCAGCTTCTATATGACGTTTTAGAAATACTTGTTCTTCTTCGTAAGTCATATATTCTCGATGACGTCCACCACGGGCCTCTTGAAGAAGAGCTTCTAAACTAAACTCCTTATATTTTTTCAAATTCCTCCAAACAGTTGTTTTATCGCAATCTAGCAGATCCATGATTTCCTTATAACTCTTATCTTTTGAGCGAAAATAAATAATCTGTAGACGTTTGTGATATTTGGCGTATTATGAATCACTTAGGAGTTGTTCAATTTTTTGGCTCTATAATATTTGTAGTGGGTAAATCCCCTATAGATATTATGGAGCCTATTTTTGTGTAGAAAAAAAGCCCCATATAACCTATAATGAAAAGCGACAAAACAACTCATTAGAAAGAATCATATGGAACAACTACATTTTATCACAAAATTACTCGATATCAAAGACTCAAACATCAAAATTCTAGATATCATCAATATGGATACTCACAAGGAAATCATCGCTAAACTGGACTACGACTCCCCATCTTGTCATGATTGTGGATATCAAATGAAGAAATATGACTTTCAAAAACCGTCTAAGATTCCTTACCTTGAAACTACTGGTATGCCTACTAGAATCCTCCTTAGAAAGCGTCGGTTTAAGTGCCATCAGTGCTCTAAAATAATGGTCGCTGAAACTTCTATCGTCAAGAAAAATCAGCAAATTCCTCGTATTATCAACCAAAAAATTGCGCAAAAGTTGATTGAAAAGGCTTCTATGACCGATATTGCTCATCAACTGACCATTTCAACTTCAAGTGTAATTTTAGACATCTGCCTGAGATTATGTCTTGGGATGAGTATGCCTTTACCAAGGGAAAGATGAGTTTCATTGCGCAAGATTTTGATAAGCTCAATATCATCACTGTTCTTGAGGGCAGAACACAAGCCATCATCCGGAATCACTTTCTTCGCTACGATAGAGCCGTTCGCTGTCAAGTGAAAATCATTACTATGGATATGTTTAGTCCCTACTATGACTTGGCTAAACAGCGTTTTCCGTGTGCTAAAATTGTACTTGATCGCTTTCACATCGTTCAACACTTAAGCCGTGCTATGAGTCGTGTGCGTGTCCAAATCATGAATCAGTTTGAGCGAAAATCTCATGAATACAAGGCTATCAAGCGCTACTGGAAGCTCATTCAACAGGATAGTCATAAACTCAGTGATAAGAGATTTTATCGCCCTACTTTTTGTATGCACTTAACCAATAAAGAAATCCTAGACAAGCTTTTGAGCTATTCCGAAGACTTGAAACTCCACTATAATCTCTATCAACTCTTGCTTTTCCACTTTCAGAATAAGGAACCGGAGAAATTTTTCGGACTCATTGAAGACAATCTAAAGAAAGTTCATCCTATTTTTCAGACTGTCTTTAAAACTTTTCTCAAGGAAAAAGACAAAATCGTCAACGCCCTTCAGTTACCATATTCTAACGCCAAATTGGAAGCGACCAATAATCTCATCAAACTTATCAAACGAAATGCCTTTGGTTTTCGGAACTTTGATAACTTTAAAAAACGGATTTTTATTGCTCTGAATATTAAAAAAGAAAGGACGAAATTTGTCCTTTCTCGAGCTTAGCCTTTCTTCAACCCACTACAGTTGATAAAGAGCTAAAATAAAAAAGAGGTATATACCTCCTTTTCTTAACAACTCCGCCAGTAGGACTCGAACCTACGACATCATGATTAACAGTCATGCGCTACTACCAACTGAGCTATGGCGGATAAAAGCTAAGCGACTTCCATATCTCACAGGGGGCAACCCCCAACTACTTCCGGCGTTCTAGGGCTTAACTTCTGTGTTCGGCATGGGTACAGGTGTATCTCCTAGGCTATCGTCACTTAACTCTGAGTAA
>WIJN01000013.1:0-69341 GCA_009496085.1 Streptococcus mitis
CATTATAGACTATATCGATTACTACAACAACAAACGAATTAAGGTAAAACTAAAAGGACTTAGTCCTGTCCAATACAGAACTAAATCCTTTCAATAATTATTTGTCCAACTTTTTGGGATCAGTACACACTTAATATTATGCGTTTTTTGATTTTAGAGACTTTTTGCCCAGCCTATTTCACGTTGTTCAAGCCTGATTGCTCTTGACTCGTCACTTGCCTCTCAAAGAGGTTTTAGTATTACTTACTACTATCCCTAAAGGGATCCTCATATTCTTTTACACTTAATTTATCTAGTGCTATATCATGCTTTACTCGTTCTCAAATTGTCATACTCGTGAAGAAATCATCCACTGGATAATTTCTTTAATATTGAATATTTTTCTTAATTGTAGCTTCATTGAGTCCCACCGTACTCATATAATAACCTTCCGCCCAGAAATGCCGATTCACAAACTTGTACTTGAGATTGGCGTGTTTATCAAACATCATGAGCGCACTTTTTCCTTTTAAATAACCCATGAAACTCGAAACACTTATCCTTGGTGGAATACTTACTAACATATGCACATGGTCTGGCATTAAGTGACCCTCGATAATTTCAACTCCTTTATAACTACACAAGCGATGAAATATTTCGCCTAAACTACTTCTATATTGATTATAGATGACTTTTCGTCTATACTTAGGGTTGAGCATAATGTGATAGAACAGTGCCACTTTGTGTGTGATAAACTATGAGCCTTTTGTGCCATATTTTTGACTCTTTCGCTTTACAATTGCCTTGAAGAGCTTTATTGTATCGCGTTTGGAGTTTTTTGGGTACAACCTTCGACGCGTACCTGCATAGCGGGTGGTTTTTTTGTCTCGCACCTAACGGAGCGAGACGGACTGAAAGTCACATAAGAAAACGAGTATCTCCAACTACGGAAATACTCGTTTTTTGATAGTTAGAAGTGGGTTTTTGTCCAACCTTCTTTTTTATATCTTTTACAATCCAGCAAAATCTTTGATTTCTTGAGCTGACATTGAAGAGTCACAACGGACGTTGATTTGTCCATCCGCAATGTGAACAAATCCTGGTACAGTTGGGATTCCGTAACGTGAGCGAAATGCTTGCAACTCATTGAGTTGGCTTGGTTCTTCACTATTGATGAAGTAGATGTGAGCTTTAGTTTCAGCTACGACACCTGCCAAGGTACCAGCAAATTTACGGCAGTAAGGGCAAGTTTTACGACCGATAAAGAAGGTTGCAGTTTCTTTTTTATCAAGAGCTTCTTGCGCACGCGCAACTGTAGTGACTTCAAGATCTTTGATATTATCTAAAAATTGTTCCATGAGATTACCTCGCTTTCATTGATATATCTAGTATGCCATAAAGTTTCTAAAATTGCTTAGATTTGATACGAAAAAAAGATGAGATTATTTGGTCTCATCTTTTATAGGACTTTATTTTACAAAAGCATTGATTTCTGCTTCGATGTTAGCGATTTTAGCTTGTGATTCTTCGTTGGTTTCACCTACAACTGCAATATAGAACTTGATTTTTGGTTCTGTACCTGAAGGGCGAACGGCAATCCATGAACCGTCAGCAAGTGTGTATTTCAACACATCACTTGGAGGAGTTGTTAAGTTTGTAACAGTACCGTCAGCAGCAGTAGCAGTTTGTGCCTTGAAGTCTTCTACGACAGTGATAGCTGTTGCGTTCCATTCTTTTGGAGCATTGTTGCGGAATTTAGCCATAATAGCTTTGATTTGTTCAGCACCATCGACGCCAGAAAGGGTAACAGAGATAGTCTTTTCAGCGTAGTAGCCATACTCTTTGTAGATTTCTTCGATACCATCAGCAAGTGTCAAACCGCGTGAACGGTAATAGGCAGCGAGTTCAGCAACGACAAGAACGGCTTGGATAGCGTCTTTATCACGTACGAATGGTTTAATCAAGTAACCGAAGCTTTCTTCAAATCCCATCATGTATGTGTGATTGTGTTTTTCTTCGAATTCTTGGATTTTCTCAGCGATAAATTTGAAACCTGTCAAAACGTTGAACATAGTTGCGCCGTAGCTTTCAGCAATCTTCGTTACCAAGTCGGTTGATACGATAGATTTGCAGAGCGCTGCATTTTCAGGAAGAGTTCCAGCGTTTTTGTGGGCTTCCAAGATGTATTTAGCCATGATAGCACCGATTTGGTTACCTGATAGGTTAAGGTAGCTACCATCTTTTTGAAGAACTTCAACACCAACACGGTCAGCATCAGGGTCAGTTGCCACAAGAACATCTGCACCAACTTGACGACCAAGTTCTTCAGCAAGGGCAAAGGCTGCTTGGCTTTCTGGGTTCGGAGATTTTACAGTTGAGAAGTCAGGATCAGCAGTTGCTTGTGCTTCAACAACTTGAACAGAGTCAAATCCAGCTTGGGCAAGAGCACGACGAGCCAACATTTCACCAGTACCATGAAGTGGTGTGTAGACAATCTTCATGTCTTTACCGAATTCTTCAATCAAGGCTGGATTGATGTTTACGTCTTTAACCTCTTTAAGGTATTCTACGTCAACAGCTTCGCCGATAACTTCAATCAAGCCAGAAGCTTTTTCAGCTTCCACATCAGCAACTTCTACCGCAAATGGGTTTTCGATTGCACGGATATAAGTAGTTAAAGCGTCTGCGTCGTGTGGAGGCATTTGTCCACCGTCTTCACCGTAAACCTTGTAACCGTTAAATGGTGCAGGGTTGTGACTGGCTGTGACCATGATACCCGCGAAACAGTTGAGGTGACGAACTGCAAATGAGAGTTCTGGAGTTGGACGAAGGCTTTCAAATACGTAAGATTTGATGCCGTGTTTAGCAAGAACTGCCGCAGATTCAAAGGCAAACTCAGGTGAGAAGTGACGGCTATCGTAGGCAATTGCCACACCACGTTCTTTTTCGTTTCCACCTTTTGACTCAATCAAACGAGCCAATCCTTCAGTAGCTTGGCGAACAACGTAAATGTTGATGCGGTTTGTACCAGCACCAATCAAGCCACGCATACCTGCAGTACCAAATTCAAGATTTGTATAGAAGGCATCTTCCTTAGTTTTTTCGTCCATATTTTCCAAATCTTGACGAAGGTAGTCAGGAAGCTCCGCAAAATCAACCCATTTCTGGTAATTTTCTTGGTAAGACATTAACATTCTCCTTTTTGTAAATTGTTTTAACCGTTCACATTATAGCACTTTTTAGTGTTTTAGTAAAACGGTAGCATAATTTTCAGAAAAGTAGTGACATATGCCGGTTTATCAAGTCTTGAATGCCTTTGGGAAACATGCTATACTACTTGTATGATTATTTTACAAGCTAATAAAATTGAACGTTCTTTTGCAGGAGAGGTTCTTTTCGATAATATTAATCTGCAGGTTGATGAACGAGATCGGATTGCTCTTGTTGGGAAAAATGGAGCAGGTAAGTCTACTCTTTTGAAGATTTTGGTTGGAGAAGAGGAGCCAACTAGTGGAGAAATCAATAAGAAAAAGGATATTTCTCTGTCTTACCTAGCTCAAGATAGCCGTTTTGAGTCTGAAAATACCATCTACGATGAGATGCTTCATGTCTTTGATGACCTGCGTCAAACTGAGAAACAACTTCGTCAGATGGAGTTGGAGATGGGTGAAAAATCTGGTGAGGATTTGGATAAACTGATGTCAGATTACGACCGTTTATCTGAAAATTTTCGCCAAGCAGGCGGCTTTACCTATGAAGCTGATATTCGAGCGATTTTAAATGGATTCAAGTTTGACGAGTCTATGTGGCAGATGAAAATTGCCGAGCTTTCTGGTGGTCAAAATACTCGTTTGGCGCTGGCCAAAATGCTCCTTGAAAAGCCAAACCTCTTGGTCTTGGACGAGCCAACCAACCACTTGGATATTGAAACCATTGCCTGGCTAGAGAATTACTTGGTAAACTATAGCGGTGCCCTCATTATTGTCAGCCACGACCGTTATTTCTTGGACAAGGTTGCAACGATTACGCTGGATTTGACCAAGCATTCCTTGGATCGCTATGTGGGGAATTACTCTCGTTTTGTTGAGTTGAAGGAGCAAAAACTAGCTACTGAAGCAAAAAACTATGAAAAGCAACAGAAGGAAATCGCTGCTCTGGAAGATTTTGTCAACCGCAATCTAGTCCGAGCTTCAACGACCAAACGTGCCCAATCTCGCCGTAAACAATTGGAAAAAATGGAGCGTTTGGACAAACCTGAAGCTGGTAAGAAATCAGCCAATATGACCTTCCAGTCTGAAAAAACGTCGGGCAATGTTGTTCTGACTGTTGAAAACGTGGCTATTGGCTATGATGGGGAAATATTGTCAGAGCCTATCAATCTAGACCTTCGTAAGATGAATGCTGTCGCCATCGTTGGTCCCAATGGTATTGGAAAGTCAACCTTTATCAAATCTATCGTGGAGCAGATTCCTTTTATCAAGGGAGAAAAACGCTTTGGTGCCAATGTTGAGGTTGGTTACTATGACCAAACCCAAAGCAAGCTAACACCAAGTAATACGGTACTTGATGAACTTTGGAATGATTTTAAACTGACACCGGAAGTTGAAATTCGTAACCGTCTAGGTGCCTTCCTTTTCTCAGGAGATGATGTTAAAAAATCAGTAGGCATGCTGTCTGGTGGCGAGAAAGCTCGTTTGCTTTTGGCTAAATTGTCTATGGAAAACAACAACTTCCTGATTCTTGACGAACCAACCAACCACTTGGATATTGATAGCAAGGAAGTGTTGGAAAATGCCTTGATTGACTTCGATGGAACTCTTCTATTCGTCAGCCACGACCGTTACTTTATCAATCGTGTGGCAACTCATGTACTGGAATTGTCTGAGAATGGTTCGACTCTTTACCTGGGAGATTATGACTACTATGTTGAGAAGAAAGCAGAAGTAGAAATGACTCAGGCTGAGGAAGCTTCAACCAGCAATCAAGCAAAAGAACCGAGCCCAGTTAATGATTATCAAGCTCAGAAAGAAAGTCAAAAAGAGGTTCGTAAACTTATGCGACAAATTGAAAGTCTAGAAGCTGAAATCGAAGAGTTAGAAAGTCAAAGCCAAGCCATTTTTGAACAAATGTTGGAAACAAACGATGCCGAAAAACTGATGGAATTGCAGGCTGAACTGGACAAAATCATCCACCGTCAGGAAGAAGCTATGCTTGAGTGGGAAGAATTATCAGAGCAGGTGTAAAGATGGAACATCTTGGAAAAGTATTTCGTGAATTTCGGACAAGTGGAAATTATTCCTTAAAAGAGGCTGCAGGCGAGTCCTGCTCAACCTCTCAGTTATCTCGCTTTGAGCTTGGGGAGTCTGACCTGGCAGTCTCGCGTTTCTTTGAGATTTTGGATAACATTCATGTAACGATTGAAAATTTCATGGATAAGGCAAGGAATTTTCATAATCATGAACATGTTGCCATGATGGGACAAATTGTGCCACTTTACTACTCAAATGATATTGCAGGTTTTCAAAAGCTTCAAAGAGAACAACTTGAAAAGGCTAAGAGTTCGACAAATCCCCTTTATTTTGAGCTGAACTGGATTTTGTTACAGGGTCTGATTTGTCAAAGAGATGCGAGTTATGATATGAAGCAGGATGATTTGGATAAGGTAGCAGATTATCTCTTCAAAACAGAAGAATGGACCATGTATGAGTTGATTCTTTTTGGGAATCTCTATAGTTTCTACGATGTGGACTATGTCACACGGATTGGTAGAGAAGTTATGGAGAGGGAAGAATTTTACCAAGAGATTGGTCGCCATAAGAGATTAGTTTTGATTTTGGCCCTCAATTGTTACCAGCATTGTTTAGAGCATCTTTCTTTTGACAATGCAAGCTATTTTGAGACTTATACAGAGAAGATTATTGGAAAAGGGATCAAGCTTTATGAGCGTAATATTTTCCATTATCTAAAAGGCTTTGATTTGTACCAAAAAGGACAGTGTAAAGAAGGTTGTAGCCAAATGAAAGAGGCCATGCATATTTTTGATGTGTTAGGTCTTCCAGAGCAAGTAGCCTACTATCAGGAACACTACGAAAAATTTGTCAAAGATTAATTTTCCCAAATAAGGGAAAAAATAAAAAACTCCTTTCAGTTTTGATACAATAGTTTCAAAATTTGAGAGGAGTTTTTGTATGAATCGCTATGCAGTACAGTTGATTAGCCGTGGAGCTGTTAACAAGATAGGGAATATGCTCTATGATTATGGGAATAGTGTCTGGTTGGCTTCCATGGGGACTATCGGACAGACAGTTTTAGGAATGTATCAGATTTCTGAACTCGTCACATCTATTCTCGTAAATCCTTTTGGCGGAGTTATTTCAGACCGATTTTCTCGTCGTAAGATTTTAATGGTGACAGACCTTGTTTGTGGGATTCTTTGTCTGGCTATTTCGTTCATAAGGAATGACAGTTGGATGATTGGGGCTTTGATTGTTGCTAATATTGTGCAGGCTATTGCTTTTGCCTTTTCTCGTACAGCCAATAAAGCTATTATAACTGAAGTGGTGGAGAAAGATGAGATTGTGATCTATAACTCTCGCTTAGAACTAGTTTTGCAGGTTGTAGGTGTTAGTTCTCCTGTTCTTTCCTTCCTTGTTTTACAATTTGCAAGTCTCCATATGACGCTACTGCTAGACTCGCTGACTTTTTTCATTGCTTTTGTTCTAGTTGCTTTCCTTCCAAAAGAGGAAGCAAAAGTTCAAGAGAAAAAAGCTTTTACTGGGAGAGATATTTTTGTAGATATCAAGGATGGGTTACACTATATCTGGCATCAGCAAGAAATTTTCTTCCTTTTGCTGGTAGCTTCCAGCGTTAATTTCTTTTTTGCAGCTTTTGAATTTCTACTCCCCTTTTCAAATCAGCTTTACGGGATAGAAGGAGCCTATGCAAGTATTTTAACTATGGGGGCTATTGGTTCCATCATTGGGGCTCTTTTAGCTAGTAAAATTAAAGCTAATGTTTATAATCTTTTGATTTTACTGGCTTTGACAGGTGTCGGAGTTTTTATAATGGGATTACCACTTCCAAATTTGCTTTCCTTTTCTGGAAATTTAGTTTGTGAATTGTTTATGACGATTTTTAATATTCACTTTTTTACTCAAGTACAAACCAAGGTGGAGAGCGAATTTCTTGGGAGAGTACTAAGTACAATTTTTACCTTGGCTATTCTATTTATGCCTATTGCAAAAGGATTTATGACAGTCCTGCCAAGTGTCCATCTCTCTTCTTTCCTGATAATTGGGAGTGGTGTTATCATCTTGTCTTGTATATCGTTTATTTATGTTCGAACTCATTTTAAAAAAGAAATATAAGTCTATTTGAGTTTTAAAAATAATTCCAATCTAAATGTTTTTTCCGCCCTTCTCGTTTGTGAGGAGGGCTTAGTTTATGGTAAAATGGTCTTATGAATAAAAGAATGAATGAGTTAGTCGCCTTGCTCAATCGCTATGCGACTGAGTACTATACCAGCGATAATCCCTCGGTTTCAGACAGTGAGTATGACCGTCTTTACCGTGAGTTGGTGGAGTTGGAGTCTGCCTATCCAGATCAAGTGTTAGCAGACAGTCCGACCCATCGTGTTGGTGGCAAGGTTTTAGATGGTTTTGAAAAATACAGTCATCAGTATCCTCTTTATAGTTTGCAGGATGCTTTTTCACGTGAGGAGCTTGAAGCTTTTGATGCGCGTGTTCGTAAGGAAGTGGCTCATCCAACCTATATTTGTGAGCTGAAAATCGATGGCTTATCTATCTCGCTGACGTATGAAAAGAGGATTTTAGTTGCTGGGGCAACACGTGGAGATGGTTCTATTGGGGAGAATATTACAGAAAACCTCAAGCGTGTTAAGGACATTCCATTGATCTTGCCAGAAGAACTAGATATCACGGTTCGTGGGGAATGTTATATGCCACGCACTTCTTTTGATCAGGTTAACCAAGCTCGCCAAGAAAATGGAGAGCCTGAATTTGCTAATCCTCGTAATGCGGCAGCAGGAACCTTACGACAGTTGGATACGGCAGTAGTTGCCAAGCGCAATCTTGCCACTTTCCTCTATCAAGAAGCCAGCCCTTCAACTCGTGACAGCCAAGAAAAGGTTTTGAAGCATCTAGAACAACTTGGTTTTGTAGTCAATCCTAAGCGGATTTTGGCTGAAAATATAGATGAAATCTGGAATTTTATCCAAGAAGTAGGAGAGGAACGGGACAATCTGCCTTATGATATCGATGGTGTGGTGATTAAGGTCAATGACCTAGCAGATCAAGAAGAACTTGGCTTTACCGTTAAGGCTCCAAAGTGGGCTGTAGCCTATAAGTTTCCTGCTGAAGAAAAAGAAGCACAACTCCTTTCAGTTGACTGGACAGTTGGCCGTACGGGTGTTGTAACCCCAACTGCAAATCTAACACCAGTACAGCTAGCTGGCACAACTGTTAGCCGTGCGACTCTGCACAATGTGGATTATATTGCTGAAAAAGATATCCGCAAAGACGACACGGTCATCGTCTATAAAGCCGGGGACATCATCCCTGCCGTTTTACGTGTGGTAGAGTCCAAACGGATTTCTGAAGAGAAACTGGATATCCCTACAAACTGTCCAAGTTGTGACTCTGACTTGTTGCACTTTGAAGATGAAGTGGCCCTGCGTTGTATCAATCCGCGTTGCCCTGCTCAAATCATGGAAGGTTTGATCCACTTTGCTTCTCGAGATGCCATGAATATTACAGGCCTTGGTCCATCTATTGTTGAGAAGCTCTTTGCTGCTAATTTAGTCAAGGATGTGGCGGATATTTACCGCTTGAAAGAAGAAGATTTCCTCCTTTTAGAGGGTGTTAAGGAAAAGTCTGCTGGTAAACTGTATCAGGCCATCCAAGCTTCAAAGGAAAATTCTGCTGAGAAGCTCTTGTTTGGTTTGGGAATTCGTCATGTCGGCAGTAAGGCCAGTCAGCTCTTACTTCAACATTTCCACTCAATTGAAAATCTGGCTCAGGCAAATCCAGATGAAGTGGCTAGTATTGAAAGTCTGGGTGGTGTGATTGCTAAGAGTCTTCAGACTTATTTTGCGACAGAGGGCTCTGAAATTCTCCTTAAAGAATTGAAAGAAGCTGGGGTCAATCTGGACTATAAAGGTCAGACAGTAGTAGCGGATGCGGCCTTGTCAGGTTTGACAGTTGTATTGACAGGAAAATTGGAACGTCTCAAACGATCAGAAGCTAAAAGTAAACTCGAAAGTCTGGGTGCAAAAGTAACAGGCAGTGTTTCTAAAAAGACCGACCTTGTCGTGGCAGGTGCAGATGCTGGAAGCAAACTTCAAAAAGCACAGGAACTTGGAATTGAAGTTCGAGATGAAGCTTGGTTAGAAAGTCTGTAATGATAGTTTAAAACCAGAGTTTAGACAGTAAACTAGTTTGTTAATCGGGACAAAATCGGTCAAGAATTTATTAGTGAACTAGAAATAAATTAAGAAGTAAAAAGGAAAAATAAAAAATGTTTAATTACCCTATTCGCATTCATTACCATCGCAAGAATGGAGAATACGACACTTGCTCTTTTGTAAAAAGCCAGGACCAGCGAATTGATTTGCTAACCTACAAAGAAGATTATTTTGGCGCTTTATTTAGTTTTGAACACCCAAGTTCTCATGCCTTAGAAAGCTTGAATTTTGTGGTTCACACAGGTCAAACCAGTAAAGAATATGCCATCCGTTTTAATCACTATCCCCTCTTAACAGAGGTCTGGATTTTGGAAGGGGATGACAGAATTTATTACTCTGAAAATCCTGCTATTGCCAGTCCTTTCTATAAGAATCAAAATCCTTTTGCCTTTGACAAGGCCATTAACAGTGCTAGTTTCGACCACCATTGGGGCTACCAAGGGGAATTAGGTTTCCGTGTAGAGGATAATCAGGCTCATTTTGCTCTTTGGGCTCCAACAGCGACAGAAGTGCAAGTTGTCGTTTATGAATCAGCGAGCAATGATGCACCTGTTTGGAAGACATTTGAGATGGAGAGAGGCAATAGCTACTCCTATAATCATAAGGACAATACTATTGGTGTCTGGAGTTTGGATGTTGAGGAAGATTTGACTGGTAAGGCTTATCAGTATCAAGTTCAATTCCCCCATCACCAAAGTCTTACTCGCGACCCATACACTATCGCAACCAGTCCTGATGGCAAACGTTCTGCTATCCTGAGTCCTGCAGAAAAGCAAATTGAAAACTTTGAGGTTAAGCACGGTTCTGATGCTACTTGGCGCTTGGCAAATCCATGTAAGGCAGTTATTTGTGAAATGCACATTCGTGATTTGACCAAATCACCGACCTCAGGTGTGGATGAACATCTTCGAGGAACTTTCTTGGGTGCTGCGCAGACTGGAACGGTTAACCAATATGGCCAGTCAACTGCTTTTGACTACATCAAGAAGATAGGCTACAATTATGTTCAGTTGCAACCAATTGCAGATCGTCACAAAGAATACGATGAGGATGGGAATGTGACCTACAACTGGGGTTATGACCCACAAAACTATAATGCACCAGAAACGAGCCTTTCAACCAATCCAGATGATCCAGCTCAGGTCATTCGTGATTTGAAGACCATGGTTCAAGCTTATCATGATGCGGGTATTGGTGTCATTATGGATGTGGTCTATAATCATACCTTCTCAGTTGTTGATGCACCTTTCCAAACAACAGTCCCTGATTACTATTATCGTATGAATCCAGACGGTACTTTCCAGAATGGAACGGGTGTTGGAAATGAAACAGCCAGTGAACATGAAATGTTCCGCAAGTATATGATTGATTCTCTTCTATACTGGGTTCAGGAATACAATATTGACGGCTTCCGTTTTGATTTGATGGGGATTCATGATGTTAAGACCATGCAGATGATTCGTCAGAGCTTGGATGAAATTGACCCTAACATTATCCTTTATGGAGAAGGATGGGATATGGGAACGGGCCTAGCGCCTTATGATAAGGCCAAGAAGGACAATGCCTACCAGATGCCAAATATTGGTTTCTTTAATGACAATCAACGCGATGCTGTCAAAGGTGGAGAAGTTTACGGGGCTATCAAATCAGGTTTTGTTAGCGGTGCTGCGACAGAGCCAATTCTAGCCAAAGCGATCCTAGGCAGTCGTGAATTAGGAACCTATATACATCCAAATCAGGTGCTTAACTATGTAGAGGCCCATGACAATTACAATCTTCACGATTTGTTGGCAACCCTTCATCCAGACCAAAGTTCCGAGCAAATCATGCGTAAAGTCGAAACTGCTACAGCCATGAATCTACTCATGCAAGGGATGGCCTTTATGGAAATCGGTCAAGAATTTGGTCGTACCAAACTGGTTGCGACTGGTGAAAATGGTGAGTTGACCCATGATGATAGAGAGCGTGCTATGAATAGCTATAACGCTCCTGACAGTGTGAACCAAGTGAACTGGGACTTGATTAATGAGCGTCAAGATAGTATTGACTTTATCCGTCAAATTATTCGATTGAAGACAGAAACCAGTGTCTTTTCTTACCCTACTTATGATGAGATTTACCATCATGTTTTTGTTCATTCAGCTCACGAGCATAGTGGTTGGATTGTCTATGAAATCCATGGGGAAGAACACTTATTGATTGTCTTTAATGCAAAAGGAGATGCGTTCCAGTTTGAAAATGCAGGAAATCTAGAACTCTTGGTGACCAATAGTCCTTCTGATGAGGAAAACAAAGTTGGTGGTGTCAGTGTTAGCATTTTTAAAGTACTATAGATGTTAGTTCGTCTTTTGGTATTTCTTTTATAAATATTTGAAAAAACAAATCAGGAAATTCGTTTTCTGATTTGTTTTTTTAACTGAAAATACTACTTTTATTAGTAAAATAACGAACTTTATGATAATATTATTAAAAAACAATTCGTTTTCAAAGCATTTCTGAAAATTTTCTTGATTTACAAGTGAACACATCAGTGAATTTGTTGAAGACTTTCAAAAGAATTTTTAGCAAATTCCGTAATTTACTTGAATCTTCCCTAAAAAGGTAGTATAATAAATCTATAGAAAACGCTTACAGAAATAGGAGGGTGTATGAATAAGAAAAAAGCTTTAGAAACCTTTATAGCAGGTGAAAATTTTCACCTCCAGCATTATCTGGGAGCACATAGGGAAGAAAAAAATGGAGAGTTTGGCTATACTTTTCGTGTGTGGGCACCCAATGCTCAAGCAGTTTATTTGGTAGGGGATTTCACCAACTGGGTTGAAAATCAAATTCCGATGGAACGGAATGAATTTGGAGTTTGGGAAGTCTTCACCAGTCTTGCTCAAGAAGGCCAAATTTATAAGTATCATATCACACGTGCAAATGGTCATCAGCTGATGAAGATTGATCCTTTGGCTGTAAGGTATGAGGCACGACCTGGGACTGGTGCTATTTTAACAGATATTCCAGAAAAGAAATGGAAGGATGGTCTCTGGCTAGCCCGTAGAAAACGCTTGAGCTTTGAAGAGCGTCCCGTCAATATTTACGAGGTCCATGCTGGATCTTGGAAGAGAAATCCTGATGGCAACCCCTATAGTTTTGCTCAATTGAAAGATGAACTCATTCCTTACTTGGTTGAGATGAACTATACTCATATTGAGTTTATGCCCTTGATGTCCCATCCTCTCGGTTTGAGTTGGGGCTATCAGCTTATGGGTTACTTTGCTCTAGAGCATGCCTATGGTCGCCCTGAAGAGTTTCAAGATTTTGTTGAGGAATGTCACTTAAATAATATCGGAGTGATTGTGGACTGGGTACCTGGTCACTTCACTATTAATGATGATGCCTTAGCCTATTATGATGGGACGCCTACTTTTGAGTACCAAGACCATAATAAGGCTCATAACTACGGTTGGGGTGCTCTCAATTTTGACCTTGGAAAAAATGAAGTCCAGTCCTTCTTGATTTCTAGTATCAAGTTTTGGATTGACTTTTACCATTTGGACGGTATTCGAGTGGATGCGGTTAGCAACATGCTCTATCTTGATTATGATGATGCACCATGGACGCCTAATAAAGATGGGGGAAATCTCAACTACGAGGGCTATTATTTCCTTCAACGCTTGAATGATGTGATTAAACAAGCTCATCCAGATGTGATGATGATCGCAGAAGAAAGTTCGTCAGCAACCAAGATTACGGGAATGAAAGAGCTTGGTGGTTTAGGATTTGACTACAAGTGGAATATGGGCTGGATGAATGATATCCTCCGATTCTACGAAGAAGACCCTATTTACCGTAAGTATGACTTTAATCTGGTGACTTTCAGCTTTATGTATGTTTTCAAGGAAAACTATCTCCTACCATTCTCGCACGATGAAGTGGTTCACGGTAAGAAGAGTATGATGCATAAGATGTGGGGAGATCGTTACAATCAATTCGCAGGCTTACGCAATCTCTACACTTACCAAATTTGTCACCCTGGTAAGAAATTGCTCTTCATGGGTAGTGAATACGGCCAATTCCTAGAATGGAGATCTGAAGAGCAGTTGGAATGGTCTAATCTAGAAGACCCTATGAATGCTAAGATGAAGTATTTCACTTCTCAGCTAAACCAGTTTTACAAAGATCACCGCTGTCTGTGGGAAATTGATACCAGCTATGATGGGATCGAAATCATTGATGCGGATAATCAAGACCAGAGTGTTCTTTCCTTTATCCGTAAGGGTAAAAAGGATGATATGTTAGTCTGTGTCTTTAATATGGCACCTGTTGAACGAAAAGATTTTACAATCGGACTACCTGTCGCAGGGATTTATGAAGAAGTTTGGAATACTGAGTTAGAAGAGTGGGGAGGCGTCTGGAAAGAACATAATCAAACTGTTCAAACGCAAGAAGGACTATGGAAAGATTATGAGCAGACCCTGACCTTTACCCTACCAGCTATGGGAGCAAGTGTATGGAAAATCAAACGTCGCTTGAAATCTACTAAAATTGTCACAAGTAAAAACCAAAAAGGAGTAGAAAATGAAGAATGAAATGCTAGCTTTGATTCTTGCTGGTGGGCAAGGAACTCGTCTCGGTAAACTCACTCAAAGCATCGCAAAACCAGCTGTGCAATTTGGTGGGCGCTACCGTATCATTGACTTTGCTCTCTCAAACTGTGCCAACTCAGGCATTCACAATGTTGGAGTCATCACACAGTATCAACCACTTGCTCTTAACAATCATATTGGGAATGGTTCAAGTTGGGGATTAGACGGTATCAATTCTGGTGTCTCTATTCTTCAACCGTATTCAGCAAGTGAAGGAAATCGTTGGTTTGAAGGGACTAGTCACGCTATTTATCAAAATATCGACTATATCGATAGTGTTAATCCTGAGTATGTTTTGATTCTATCTGGGGACCACATCTACAAAATGGACTATGATGATATGCTCCAGTCTCACAAGGATAATAATGCCAGCTTGACAGTAGCAGTTCTTGATGTTCCTCTGAAAGAAGCAAGCCGTTTTGGTATCATGAACACAGATGCTAACAATCGTATTGTAGAATTTGAAGAGAAACCAGCCCAACCTAAATCTACCAAAGCATCTATGGGGATTTACATCTTTGACTGGCAACGCCTTCGCAATATGCTAGTTGCTGCTGAAAAGAGTAATGTCGATATGTCAGACTTTGGTAAGAATGTCATTCCAAATTACCTTGAGTCAGGTGAAAGTGTCTATGCCTACGAATTTAATGGTTACTGGAAAGACGTTGGTACGATTGAGTCGCTTTGGGAAGCGAACATGGAGTACATTTCTCCAGAAAATGCCTTGGATAGCCGTAACCGTCAATGGAAGATTTACTCAAGAAACTTGATTTCACCACCAAACTTCCTTGGGGCAAACGCTCATGTGGAAGATTCCTTGGTTGTTGATGGCTGTTTCGTAGATGGAACTGTTAAACATTCCATCCTTTCAACAGGATCACAAGTTCGAGAAGGAGCAGAAGTAGTAGATTCAGTTATCATGAGTGGTGCAATTGTTGGTCAGGGAGCTAAAATTAAACGTGCCATTATTGGTGAAGGTGCAGTTATTTCTGATGGTGTCGAAATCGATGGAACAGAAGAAGTACAAGTTGTAGGATATAATGAAGTAGTGGGGGTAGCAACAGATGAAGATTGATAAATATTCTGCCATTTTAGGAAACACAGTTGGTTTTCATGATATGTCAACATTGACAGACCACCGTCCAGTAGCTAGTTTGCCATTTGGCGGTAAATATCGTTTGATTGACTTCCCGCTCTCAAGTCTTGCCAATGCTGGTGTTCGCAGTGTTTTTGGTATTTTTCAGCAGGATAATATTAGTTCTGTTTTTGACCATATCCGTTCAGGGCGTGAGTGGGGCTTGTCCACTCTTCTTAGTCACTATTATCTAGGAATTTATAATACACGCGTTGAGAGTAGCACAGTAGGAAAAGAATATTACCAACAGCTGCTCACCTATTTAAAACGCTCTGGGTCAAACCAAACAGTATCACTCAACTGTGATGTTTTGATTAATATTGATTTGAACCAAGTGTTCCACCTTCATAACACAACGAAGGGGCCTATTACAGTTGTTTATAAGAAACTTCCTAAGAAAGATATTTCAGAAGTGAACGCAATCTTGGAAGTAGATGAAACAGACCATGTTCGTTCTCATAAACTCTTTGATAGCAAGTCAACAGATGAAGTTTACAATATGTCTACAGATATCTTTGTTGTTGATACACCTTGGTTGATTGAACGCTTAGAAGAAGAAGCTAAGAAAGAACATCCAGAGAAATTGCGCTATGTTTTACGGGATTTAGCTGCCAAAGAAGGGGCTTTTGCCTACGAGTACACAGGATACCTTGCAAATATTCACTCTGTAGAGTCTTATTACCAAGCTAACAAAGATATGCTTGAATCGCAAAAATTCTATTCTCTCTTCTCACCAAATCAAAAGATTTATACAAAGGTCAAAAACGAAGAGCCAACTTACTACGCCAATACATCTAAGGTAAGTACATCTCAGTTTGCTTCTGGTAGTATCATTGAAGGTCAAGTGGCTAATTCTGTTCTATCACGTAATATTCATGTCCATAAGGATAGCCTGGTTAAAGATAGCCTACTCTTCCCTCGCGTTGTTATTGGAGAAGGTGCTCAGGTAGAATATGCTATCTTGGACAAGGGTGTTGAAGTTGAGCCTGGTGTTGTGATTCGAGGAACTGCAGAACATCCAGTTGTCGTTAAGAAAGGTAGCAAAGTAACAGAGGATATTCATTCATGAAAATTTTATTTGTAGCAGCAGAGGGTGCACCCTTTTCAAAAACAGGTGGTTTGGGAGACGTCATTGGCGCTCTTCCCAAATCACTGGTAAAAGCGGGACATGAAGTTGCAGTGATTCTACCCTACTATGACATGGTAGAGGCTAAATTTGGCAATCAGATTGAAGATGTTCTTCATTTTGAGGTGAGTGTTGGTTGGCGCAGACAGTACTGTGGAATTAAGAAAACAGTTTTGAACGGTGTGACCTTCTACTTTATTGACAACCAATATTATTTCTTCCGTGGTCATGTTTATGGTGACTTTGATGACGGAGAACGCTTTGCTTTCTTCCAACTTGCTGCCATTGAGGCTATGGAAAGGATTGACTTTATCCCTGACCTTCTGCATGTTCATGACTACCATACAGCTATGATTCCTTTCTTGTTAAAGGAAAAATACCGTTGGATTCAAGCCTATCAAGGAATAAAAACTGTTTTAACCATTCATAATTTGGAATTCCAAGGACAATTCTCAGAAGGAATGTTGGGTGATTTGTTTGGAGTCAGTTTTGAACGGTATGCTGATGGTACTCTTCGCTGGAACAACTGTCTGAACTGGATGAAGGCTGGTATTCTTTACGCAGACCGTGTGTCAACTGTTTCACCTAGCTATGCCCATGAAATTATGACCAGTCAGTTTGGATGTAACTTGGATCAGATTATTCGAATGGAGTCTGGCAAGGTCTCTGGTATCGTGAATGGGATTGATGCTGACCTGTATAATCCTCAGACGGATGCCCTTTTAGACTATCATTTTAATCAGGAAGATTTGTCTGGTAAAGCTCAGAACAAGGCAAAATTGCAAGAAAGAGTTAGTTTGCCAGTTAGAGCTGACGTTCCACTGGTGGGAATAGTTTCTCGTTTGACACGTCAAAAAGGTTTTGATGTGGTGGTCGAAAGTCTGCACCATATCTTGCAAGAAGATGTTCAGATTGTTCTTTTGGGAACTGGCGATCCAGCCTTTGAAGGGGCTTTCTCATGGTTTGCTCAGATTTATCCTGATAAGCTATCAGCAAATATCACTTTTGATGTCAAACTAGCTCAAGAAATCTATGCTGCTTGTGACCTCTTCCTCATGCCAAGTCGTTTTGAACCATGCGGCTTATCTCAAATGATGGCGATGCGCTACGGAACCTTGCCATTGGTTCATGAAGTTGGTGGCTTGCGAGATACCGTTCAAGCCTTTAATCCGATTGAAGGAAGCGGTACTGGCTTTAGCTTTGACAATCTATCTCCTTACTGGTTAAATTGGACTTTCCAAACAGCATTGGACTTGTATAGAAACCATCCTGACGTTTGGAGAAACTTACAACAACAAGCTATGGAATGTGATTTCTCATGGGATACAGCCTGCAAGTCATATCTAGACTTGTACCACAGTTTAGTTAATTAATAGATAAAATCGTATGATGACTTCATACGATTTTTGGGCTGTTTAGAGAGGAGAAGATATGTCTCAAGTAAAAGGTTTGTGTGTCATGGATGTAGATGGAACCTTAATCCTAGAAGAAGTGATTGATTTTTTGGGTAGAGAGGCAGGTCGTGAGGAGGAAATTTCGCAGATTACAAGTCGGGCAATGCGAGGAGAGATAGACTTTGAAAGGAGTTTGCGAAAAAGAGTGTCCTTATTGGAAGGCCTTCCTATTTCGGTCTTTGATAAAGTCTTCAACTCTATTCATCTAACGCCAAATGCACAGATATTCATCTCTATTCTCCAAAAGAATGGCATCCTAGTTGGTCTGGTGTCAGGTGGTTTTACGCAAATAGTTGAGAGATTAGCAAAATCCCTAGGTATTGCCTATTTCTCTGCTAATCAACTTGAAGTCAAAGATGGTCTTCTAACAGGAAAATTAGTTGGACAAATTATCAGTCCCCAGGTCAAAAAAGAGACTCTAGAACAATGGAGAGAGGAACTAAAACTTTCTAAAGATAGAACAATTGCAATCGGTGATGGAGCAAATGACCTATTAATGTTGAAATCGGCAGGAATAGGAATCGCCTTTTGTGCCAAAGAAGTGCTCAAAAAAGAAATACAATATCATGTTGACAAGAGGGATTTTTTAGAAGTACTTCCTTTTATTGACTATTTAGAATGAGGGAAAATATGAAGATTGTAATTGCACCAGATTCGTTTAAGGAAAGCTTGACAGCTGAAGAGGTAGCTGAAGCTATTAAAAGAGGCTTCCAACAATCGATAGCAGATGTAGAATGTCTCCTCTGCCCTGTTGGTGATGGTGGGGAAGGTACTGTAGATGCTATTCGACGTTCTCTTGATTTTGAAGAAAAATGGATCAAAGTGACAGGCCCTTTTGGACAAAAAGAAGCCATGCGCTATTTTCAAAAAGAACAACTATCCCTATTCGAAGTTGCTGATTTGGTTGGCCTTGGAAAAATTCCGCTAGAGGAACGAAACCCACTTCAAATCCAAACTTGTGGTATTGGAGAGTTGATTCGCCACCTCATCGATCAAGGGATTAAAGAAATCTATATTGGCGTTGGTGGCACGGCCAGTAATGACGGAGGAATTGGGATCGCTGCTGGTTTAGGTTATCAATTTTATGATAGGGATGGAAATGTCTTGCCTGCTTTCGGTCAATCCTTATTGGACTTAGCTTCTGTTTCAACAAAAAATCGCTATGAAATTCCTGAAGATGTTCACATTCGTATTTTAGCAGATGTCGTGAGTCCCTTATGTGGTCCTCAAGGTGCGACCTACATTTTTGGCAAACAAAAAGGCCTAGATCATACTATGTTTGAGGATGTAGATCAGGCAATCCAAGATTTTTATGTAAAAGTCTCCCCTGCAACATTAGAACTGAAAGGAGCAGGAGCTGGTGGAGGCATTGCTGGCGGTTTGTGTGCCTTTGCTCAAGCAAGTATCGTATCTGGAATTGACACCTGTTTAGATTTGATTGATTTTGATAAGAAAGTTGCAGATGCTGACTTGGTTATCGTTGGTGAAGGTAGATTGGACAGTCAAAGCTTTGCTGGGAAAGCGCCGATAGGCATAGCAAAAAGAACCCCTGTCGGAGTTCCTGTTGTCGCTATTTGTGGTAGTTTTGCTGAGGATTTACCTCCCCTACCATTTGAAAATATCCAAGCTGCCTTTTCTATTTTGGAGAAAAGTGAACCACTAGAAGATAGTCTGAAAAATGCCGGTCTCTATCTGGAGCACACGGCTGCTAATATTGGGCACTTATTAAATATGCGCAATATTTAGCCAAACCATTTTTTCCATAAGGATGTTTTGGATGGTTCTTCCTTTTTAACTTCCCAAAGTTTTGCAAAAGCAAGTCGAAGGTCCTTTTCTTCTACTTGTACTGGTGCATTGCTATGGATAATCAGTCCGAAAGGAGAAGAAGTATGCTCTTCAGATACTATGGTGGCTTGACTATTAGTTTCTTTAGCTTCTTTTAAGTAGAAAACTTGCTTGTCAAATTCGATAGTTGGTGAAATCTTCACAAATAGTGGCTCAGCCTTTTCCTGAAAGTTTTCTAAAATAGATAAAAATCCTTTTTCTAACTGAGGGCTATTTGCTGTGTCAATATCTGCATATCCAAGAACTCTTTCCTCAAAAGTACCAAGATAACGTCTTTGCTCATCCGGATTTAATTTTGGCCCACCATGAGCTTTTTCAAGTAATTGTTTTGATAAATCTGTCATGAAAATAGTATATCATAAAAATAAAAAGAAAACATATAAAAGAAAGCGGTTGCTTAATAAAGTTAAGGAAAATTTACACAAAGATAACGTTTTTTCTTGAAAAAGGAGGGTTTTTAAGGTATTATAGAGGTGTAAAAAATTTAACTCATAAGGAGAGTAAAAAATGTCAATTATTACTGATGTTTACGCTCGCGAAGTCCTAGACTCACGCGGTAACCCAACACTTGAAGTAGAAGTTTACACTGAATCAGGTGCTTTCGGACGTGGTATGGTTCCATCAGGAGCGTCTACTGGTGAACACGAAGCAGTTGAACTTCGCGACGGTGACAAATCTCGTTACGGTGGTCTTGGTACACAAAAAGCTGTTGACAATGTAAACAACATCATTGCTGAAGCTATCATCGGCTACGATGTACGTGACCAACAAGCTATCGACCGTGCTATGATCGCACTTGACGGTACTCCTAACAAAGGTAAATTGGGTGCGAACGCAATCCTTGGTGTATCTATCGCTGTAGCTCGTGCTGCTGCTGACTACCTTGAAATCCCACTTTACAGCTACCTTGGTGGATTCAACACTAAAGTTCTTCCAACTCCAATGATGAACATCATCAACGGTGGTTCTCACTCTGACGCTCCAATCGCTTTCCAAGAGTTCATGATCTTGCCAGTTGGTGCTCCAACATTCAAAGAAGCTCTTCGTTACGGTGCTGAAATCTTCCATGCTCTTAAGAAAATCCTTAAATCACGTGGTTTGGAAACTGCCGTAGGTGACGAAGGTGGATTCGCTCCTCGTTTCGAAGGAACTGAAGATGGTGTTGAAACTATCCTTGCTGCGATTGAAGCTGCTGGATATGTTCCAGGTAAAGACGTATTTATCGGATTTGACTGTGCTTCATCAGAATTCTACGATAAAGAACGTAAAGTTTACGACTACACTAAATTTGAAGGTGAAGGCGCTGCTGTTCGTACATCTGCAGAACAAATCGACTACCTTGAAGAATTGGTTAACAAATACCCAATCATCACTATCGAAGATGGTATGGATGAAAACGACTGGGATGGTTGGAAAGCTCTTACTGAACGTCTTGGTAAGAAAGTACAACTTGTTGGTGACGACTTCTTCGTAACAAACACTGACTACCTTGCACGTGGTATCCAAGAAGGTGCTGCTAACTCAATCCTTATCAAAGTTAACCAAATCGGTACTCTTACTGAAACTTTTGAAGCTATCGAAATGGCTAAAGAAGCTGGTTACACTGCCGTTGTATCACACCGTTCAGGTGAAACTGAAGATTCAACAATCGCTGACATCGCAGTTGCAACAAACGCAGGACAAATCAAAACTGGTTCACTTTCACGTACAGACCGTATCGCTAAATACAACCAATTGCTTCGCATTGAAGACCAACTTGGTGAAGTAGCTGAATACCGTGGATTGAAATCATTCTACAACCTTAAAAAATAAAATAGTTCAGTGAACGATTTTATCCCGAACCTTGAAATTCAAAAGTTCGACCGTTGATTCAACAACGTTTTTAGCCCCTCGGATTTTATCCGAAGGGCTATTTTTGTATTTAGGGGGGCAAAAAAGGGGCAAAACTTTTTAAAAAATATAGTAGATTGAAATAAGATGTGAACGAGTCGATTAGGAAAGTCAAATTAATTTCTAGAAATATTTCAACAACCATTGCGTACTATTCTAGATTCAATCTGCTATATTTTTCATCACTTTGTCCAGTACATTGATTGCTTCATCTTTCATGTTCTTTGTGACGTGGGTATAGATGGAAGTGGTGACCTCAGAATCAGAATGGCCAACCCTGTCCATGATTGTTTTTAGCGGAATTTTATTTTCAGCTAAACTATTGGACATAGTAGTCAGCATATTTTTAAATGATAAATGATTTTCATATCTGGTATCTTACAAAGGAAGATAAACTAGTAGTCACATAAATTTTAATTCATATTCTTTAAATCTATTTACTAGGTCAGATATTGCATGTGATTTTATCAAATAATACTGATAGTTTATTTACTCCATTTCTAGTTTATTACATAATTTATTTTATGTATTTTATAAACTATCTAGAGCATTCTTTTGTTCATCATTAAAGATATGAGTATAGAGGTCAGTGACTTGTGTGCTGGCATGTCCTAGCTGGCGGCTGACTAAAACTTGCGATTTAGTAGCATCATAGAGCCTAGTTGCTAGGGTATGTCGTAGTTTATGAGGTGTTACACGCACTTTGAAGTCCTCAGAATACTTAGCAACCATTTTCTCAACGCTAGAAGCATCGATACGATTAGGAACACCTCGGTAAAGTGTCAGAAAGAGTGCTGTGTCTGTTTTTTCAGTTTTATAGCGTTGATTTCGAATGGCCAGATAATTCTCTAAATAAGGCTTTGCAAAGGCGGCGACATTGACAGAGTCACGTTTGCCACCTTTTCGAGTGACATCAATAAGCATCATTTTTAGATTGAGATCCCTTAAATCCAGATTAACAGCTTCAGATAAGCGGACACCTGATGCCAAGAGAAGGGCAATAATGGCTAAATCACGTTCTTTATTTTTATTAAATGATGAAAGAGCTCGATTTGAGAGCTGTTGTGGGTACTCTTGATCGATATAAGTCAGAAAGCCTTCTGTTTCATCACCTAGAAAGAGTTTTTGCTTGATGTTTTCAGCTCGGGCAGCAAGTGTTTCTTTCTTTTTTTTAGTTGAAACTTTCTTCATTACATTACGATAGAAATAAGGCTCCCCCTGGTCGTTTTCAACCTCCTCGGTCAGATACTTGTAAAGACTAGAAAGTGCTGACAAGGTCCGATTGATGGTTGTCTGAGAGACACCTTGTTTGGTTGTATTGGCGTTCAGCAAAGGACGTTCACGTAGGTAAAGGATAAAGGATTCCATATCTTTCTTTGACATATTTTCCAAGACAGATAAAGGAATATTAGACATTTTATCAGCATTTGAAATACCAGACTCTAAAACCCAGCTGAAAAATCGATCGTATTCCTTGAGGTATTCATACAAGGTTGTAAAACTATAGGGAACAGCCAGCTTAGATTGGTAGTATTCCAGAACATACCAAGGCATGATTTGTTTTAGTTTGTCGATTCGTTCCAGTAAAATCTCACGTTTCATGTATTTTCTCCATAAATAAGTATACTAGTAGTATAGCATAGACTCATTTATTTTTCAAGAAAATTATAGTTTTTCGGAAAGATGTTATAGAGGTTTTTATTAATATAACTAAAAAAATTTTTTGGAACAAAAATAGCTAAAAATGTACTTTATCTTGCCTTAAAATAAAGTACATTTTTTAGAGAGTGTACATTACGCCTTAAACCCAGTTGTATCAAGGGTTTATCTATTGTCTAAGGAAAAGTAAAAAATGTTTAGTTTTAGAAACTAACACAAAGACTTAGTTCTTTTTCATAGGAACCAAGTCTTTGTGTTTGATATGAATCTACTAAAAATTTTTCAAAGTTATTCTTGTAATTCAATTTCTCTAAAAAAATTCAATTGCCATTTTTGTGTTGATTGAGCCGTTGTATTTAAATTTGCGCACCAAGGCGGATAAAATCGCATGGACATTTTTCCTTTGCTGTTTTTTGTCGAGAGAATTTTCTTACGAATAGCAACTTCGTTTGGAATAATAAATAGCCCCTTTTTATCATTATCGATGACAACGATAACAAGTTCAGTTCCCAAATCTTCATTGGTATAAGGAATGTTCATGTTATTTTTGTCTTTTTTCCAAAAAACTGTAAAATATCCTTCTTTTTTCTGTGTTCTTTTTGCTAAGCGGCATCTTTTATATCCTTGCTCATCCTTTATTTTGATAAGAATACCTTCGTATTTTTCATTCCACTTTTCTTTAATGAACTCAAACTCACCATAAAACTCATATAGAACATCTAGTATTTTCATTATGATGTTTGTCCTCCCTTATCAAAATCAACAAAATTTTCTTGATATATATTTTACATAATAAAAATTATGTAATAAAACTTTTGATCTACAACAACAAATCTTTGACTTTTCCAATTTCACTTTTTGGAATTACTAGGTGAATCATATCACCCAGATACATTCTCGTTGAGCCATTAACTGTTTGGCTCTTACCATTATGGACTTGGGTTGTAATAAGGATATTGTGTGGTAAGTTGAGTTCATGAACCTGTTTCCCTGCTATTTTATCTGAAACTGGGATTTCAATGAGGGTGACTTCGCCTTCATCTGACGCTTCTTCTGGCAGCATTTTTTCCAACATAGCTTCATAGACTGGCGCACCTTTGAGCAGATCCATGATGATGTAGGCAACTAAGGTTACTAAGCCAAGTGGCATGAGGTTGCGAATATCTCCTACCATCTCAGTCACGAGTATCATAGCAGTTAAGGGGGCCTTAGATATTGCTCCAAAATAGCCACTCATTCCCAGAATGACAAAGATAGGAAACTGCTCTTGACTGACAAGACCAAGATTGACACAAATAACACCAACTAGCGCACCAAGTAAGGACCCAAGCGCCAAAATTGGTAGGAAAATTCCTCCTGGAAGGCCACTTCCATAACTAATCATGCTCCAAACAAAGCGAATCAAAAAGTAAGCTAATAGAACTTGGAAACTAAAATCTTGCTCAGTCAGGGAAAGAACCAGCTGATTTCCACCACCAAGGATTTGGGGTAAGAAGATTCCGACTGGTATGATAAGGATAAAAGCAAGAATTGGATAATAAGCTCTATCCAAACGGATTTTTTGACCAAGCCAATCATAAACTCTGCCGACGTTTAACACAGCCTTCTCATAGAGAAAACCGGAAAGTCCAAGAAAAATTCCCATAAGGAGGTAAATCCAATACTGATCCAGGGTCATGAGTGGGATGTTGTCTGGCATGTCCAGTACGGGTGTTAGGCCAAATATGAGCAAAGAGACAAAGTTTGCTACGAGACTGGCTGCTAGAGTAGATACCCAGAAAAATCGAGAAAAGTGATGATAGACTTCTTCTACGACAAAGAGGAGTCCTGCAATCGGAGCATTAAAGGCTGCAGCTAGTCCTGCAGCTGCACCACTAGCAATTAAGGAACGTTCCTCCACTGGACTGGATTTGAGCCATTTGGCAATTCCTTTACCGCCGACCGCTCCAAGTTGAATACTTGGCCCTTCACGCCCCAGCATAAGTCCACTGGCAATAGCAAGAATACCTAGCACATATTTTTTCCAGAGAACACTCCACCAGTTGAGACTCATCAATCCCTTTAATTCGGCTTCGACTTGAGGAATTCCTGAGCCTTTGATATCTTTTTCTGACCGTGTTAGTTTAGCACTGAGCCAACAGATGAGTACATAAAACAAAACCAGTAGAAAAAGATTGCGCACTAGGTGCGCTTGTTCTTGATAAAGTCCTTGTATCAGGTGGAAGCCTTTTTCAATTAAGAAACGAAAGGATCCAACGATTATCCCAACGACAAGACCGACAATGATTCCTCGTCCAACTTGGGATAATATGGTGCTCGAGGCAAAGGCAAATTCTTTCTTGGAACTGAGTGTTTTTGACTGTTCCTCCATAATCATTCCTTCTAACTTAACTTTCTTTTTCTCCAGAAACCAGTGATTTAACGGGTTCAAAGCTGGTTCGGTGAATTGGGGTAACTCCTAGTTTTTCGAGTCCTTCTAGGTGTTTAGCTGTTCCATATCCTGCATTAGCAGTAAAATCATAGCCAGGGAACTGCTGATCGTAGTCCTTCATCAATTCATCACGTGTCACCTTGGCTACTATGGAAGCTGCTGCAATTGAAAGGGAATTAGCATCGCCTTTGATGATGGAGGTTTGTGCAATTGGTAAATCCAGTTTCATGGCATCTATCAAAAGGTGCTCTGGTTGAGGACTGAGCTGGGAGATTGCTTCCTTCATAGCCAGTTTGGTCGCTTCATAGATATTGACTTGGTCGATGACTTGATTATCCATGATACCAATGCCGATTGACAGGGCTTGGTTTTGAACGGCTTGGAAAATTTCCAGATGTTTCTTTTTAGGAATTTTCTTGCTGTCGTTGAGACCTTTAATCTTACAATTTTTAGGTAAAATAACGGCTGCAGCGACTACAGGTCCAGCCAGAGGACCACGGCCAACCTCATCAACACCAGCAATTAAGGTCAAACCTTGCTTATAAAGTTCTTTTTCATAGGAAAGCATAGCTTCCAAACGAAGATCCTCATCCAATTCTGCCTGAATGGCTTTTTTACGCTTGCTGATTTCCTTTTGAACTCCAGAGCGACTATCCTTTTCGAGTTTTAAAAAAACAGGACTTTCTAACTCCGTGACCGTTGCAAGGAGTTCTTTGATTTCTTTAATCGTCGCCATCTAGGTCTTCCAATGTATCTAAGGTATAGTTACCGAGTTTGCCATCACGGACTTCCTTCACGAAGAGACTGTAAAAGCGGTCATAGTCATCACGGAAACCGAGGGCACGGGTCATGTCCATAATAATCACAGGCGCTTCTTCCTCAATTTTCATTTGTTTGAAGCGTTCAGCCAACTTTTCTGGATAATGTTCTTTGAAATAATTGAGACCAAAAATAGTTACCTCATCCATAGGAAGCAACTGGTCTTTAATAGCTCCAGTCAAGGCCAACTTAAGCGCAACAGTTTCATCCTCAAACTTAGGCCAAAGAATCCCTGGCGTATCCAAGATTTCCAGGTCTTTATTGGTTTTGAGCCATTGTTGACCCTTTGTTACACCTGGTTTGTTACCGACAACGGCAATTTTCTTACCAGCCAAACGATTCATGAGAGTTGATTTACCAGCATTTGGAATTCCAATAATCATAGTACGCAAGGTTTCAATCTTAATACCACGTTCTTTTTGACGAGCAATCTTATCAGCCATGAGTTTCTTGGCTGCATCCGTCACAACTTTTACAGTCACTTGCTCTTTGGAGTTGATAGCTAGCGTCTGGATTCCTTGTGATTCAAAATACTGACGCCATTCCTTGGTCATTGCTGGGTCGGCCAAGTCCGCCTTGTTTAAAATCAAGAGTTTTGGTTTGTCACCAACAATCTTAGTCAACATAGGATTTTGACTAGATAGAGGTAAGCGTGCATCCACCAAAATCGTCACAAAATCAACAAATTTTAAATTCTCCTGCACCTGTCGACGCGCTTTAGACATGTGACCAGGAAACCATTGAATAGTAGCCATTGAGTTTTTTTCCTTTCGTATCAAGGGTTTAGAGCCCCTATTTTATTTTACTATCGCTTGAACATAAAATGAATGATGTTCAAACAATTTTTGTTTTATAATACAGAAATCTACTTTATATTATATCATGACTTCTATAGCCCTTCAACCTCCCTGAATAGAAAAAAGCCATCAAATGATGACTTTTCATAGGGATCAAAAAACTTGTCCCCTTTATATTTTAAACAACGGATTTAAGAAACCGTCTGTGTTTTGTAACAACTTCTTGTAAACTTTCCACTTGAGACCTTCGGTATGCTTGAAACCACCTTCTTTCAAGTCTTTCTCAACAGCAGTGTTAAATAAGTCTTGGAGTTGAGCATAAGTTGAAATTTTAGAACCGTCTACTTCAATCTCAACAAAGCCTTTCTGTGCTTTCGCATACACTTCATGATACCAATGTTTCTTCCACTCTTCGAGGTTTTGGAATTGATTATTAGAAACTTTCTTGATAATGAAATCATCACCTAAAAGCCCTTTATTTTCTCTGTTGGCATCACCTTTTAACTTGTTAGAAACATAAGGGATAAAGCCATTTTCATAACCATAGTAACCCCACATACGGAAAGTATTGTGTTTAAAGGAAATAGAACCTACGGTGCTTCGACTCGTATTCCCGCCAAAGATACCTGCCATCATATTGACAGTTTGATAAGCACTATCAAAACCTTCCGTACGGAAGCGACCGTTATTTGGCATACCATGAAGAGTTACAAAGTTATTATCTACCAACTTGTCAATGCTATCAATTGGTAATTTCTTCTCTTCTTCCGTCAAGTCACGCAATTTGTCCCACTGGTGTGGTTCTCCAATTAAACGATTTCTATCCGCATTGGTGCGCCACTCTTTATCCATCTTCTTGAACCACTTAGAGTTATCAGATAACTTTTGATTAATAACAGCAGTAGCTTCTAAGTAATCCAACATCATCATAGACTCATTGTAGTTTTTCATATAACTATCAATCTTGTCTCGACTGTCTAACTTAGCTGGGTCATAGTTATAAAGTTGCTCTCCATCATTTTTACGCTCATAAGCCATATTGATACCGAGCGCACCATATTCACTATTTGGAGTAGACTTATCAGGAGTTTGTAACATACCTTGAGCGAAGGCTTCTAAATCAGTACCTTCACGGTGTCTATGACCTCCGTAGTAAACCATTCTATCGTTAACGTGAGTCGTTTCATGGGTAAAGGCTGAAATACCAAAGTCGTCTAACATTTTCGTAACCATGAAATACACTTGATCGTCTTTATACGGGTCGCCATAAATCTTAGCCATCGCCCCCATAGCGCCATTTACTTGATGCCAACGATCAGTCGGGCCGAATAGCTCACGAATAGGAGATACCACTGCACCACCTCGTCCATAACCTTGACGATTTGCATCGGGAATGCCGTCATACCACTGACTGTCCCACACAGGAGTCGGTACCATATTTTGACTCTTAAGGAGTTTATCACGTACACTCGGAAGAGCTAAACGAGACCAAAAGTCTAGGTATCTTTGTTGTGCTTTTGCTACTAAATTAATCTTAGGTTTTAAAGACTCTCTCGCTTCCTCTGTATTTTTACCATATCTCTCAAATGAACTATAAGCTAAAGTGTTATAGGTAGAAATCATAAATATATGAGCTTTCTTCAAATTGAGCAATGGTAAAATCATACGACCGTGAATATCATTATTTAAACCATCAAATACACGGTGACGCTTATCTTTAAAGACTTCTGTGCTTGTTTCAGGTTCTACTACATAAACGTTTTTCGCAGAATGAATAAACCAGTCATTCAAATCTTTATCTTCTGTAAATAAACGCATGTTATAGTCTAAGAAGCTACGTAAATCACCTTTACCAGTTGCACCAGCAATCACTTCTTTGTAAGCATCTTGTGTACGGTCACCTTTTAAGAAATGCTCTCTTGACCCAATTTGAATCAAACGATCTAATACACTTGGTGTCTTACCATAAAAGTCAGGTTTAAACATCATAATATCTTTGATACTCAAATCACCATATTTGATATCATAGTAACGATTAAGATAAGTCAGTCCCATCATAATTTTAGCTTTGTTATCTTCAACTTTCTTAAGTAAAGCACGCTCAACTACTTCCCCACCGTTTAACTGATGATCTTCATTTTCTAAAATCTGACTAACAAGTTTTTCTAAGTTTCCTTTTACTTCTTCAAAGCTTTCTTCGAAATACAAGCCTTTAATATACTCAGTTTTCTTATCTGGTGTGTTCTTCCAAGGTTTATCACGCTGATCCATCAAGCTACGAACTTCATCTGAAAGTAAGGTAACACTAGCTAACTTCTCTTTAATACCGCTTGCTAACTGGTTACGATTCTTCATAACCATATTTGGAGTATAGACAATGTTTTGACCTGCCACATCATACTCTTTTACTTGAGCTACTTTAGAGTCCGTTTTAGCAATTACAGCTAACTCTTCTTTTGTACCATCAGCATAGTGAACCATAATCTTATCAATATCCGATAAATCAGTTACAAACTGCCCTGATTTCATACCCGTTACAGACAGAACGGTTTTCTTAACAAGATTGGACTCATCTGTTAATTTATTCCCTTGGTTTACAATCCACTCTTTGTTATAAAATGGTTGCAATTTTTCCAAGTTTCGATAAGCTACTTCTCTTGTCTCTTTATAGTCCTGAATAGCTTTATAATCAGAATCTCTATCGATGATACGATTTAACTTGTTTACGACAGGATCTTGAATAGTAAAGGTGTTGGCTGTGATATTCATCTTAGCGATTTTAGCATCTGCTTCTTCTTGAGAGATACCAGTAATACGATTTGAATGTTTGTAGGAAGATAAACCACTTGCAACACCATTTACATAATTTACACGTTTGATATTATCTAATCCAAAATATTGGTCATTATCATTCAAGGCTGGTGAACCATAGACAATTTCACCATTATTTACTTTAAGCATTGTTACGACATCTTCAATGACACCCCAGTTAAAGTTGTTATGAATTACACCTCCACTTTCGCCATGCTGAATCAAATTCATAGTACCTTTTATTACAGCATTTCGGAGAAATCCTTTTTTACCTACTGTCATCGAGTCAATACCATGATCTAGTTTACCAATTAAACCACCATATTTAGATTTATTGGCACTAATCTTAGCATCAACGTAAGCTTTATCAACGTTACTTATCCAACTTTCGCTGACAAGTCCACCAGACCACCAGCCTTTATCTCCAAGACTGTTAATCTTGCCAATAAAAGCTACATTGCGCATATTAGCTTCGTCTAACTTATTGACAGCACCGGTTACATCGTTATTTCCTGTTACTGAACCTACTACTTTGATATTCTCAAGTGTAGACTTCTTAAACATATTACCAATAGGTGCAACTTTATCAGCCCAAGGCATGTTTATATTTACATTACCTAAGTTAAAGTTTTTGAGTGTAGCACCTTCAGCCTCATTAAACAAAGGTCTTTCTAAGTTATGAATCGTGTACTGATGATTCTCTACACTTGATAAAGTACCTCTAAACTTAGCCATAACATAAGCTTTACCTGCTGGCTTAACGTTAACTGCATTCAAATCTGCACCAAGTTTAAACTCACCAGTAGGATTTGCTTGCATGTCTTTTGCTAAATCATGGAAGTTGTAATAAACCTTATCCTCGGTAGCCCTCGGTTTTTCAAGATAATAAGTGTAAGTGTCTCTTAACTTACCGTCTTTATCACGTTGAACTAAGTCAGGTGCTTTTGCCGTTATCTTGTAAAGCTGCTTACCTTCCTCAATGACCTCTTCAATCTTATCAATTGCTAAACGAGTCACTTTGTTTTCTCTGGAGGTTACTTTTAAGTAATAGTTGTTAACATTACTTGGAAGAGAGGTTAAATGATTACTATCGCTTTCGACACCGCTTTCGTTTACTTGTACGAGACTGGTATTTGCAATATCTTTCAACTCAACTTTCTTTAAATCTAAGCGTAAAGGTTTATCTTCCAAAGTCGATACTTCTGCACCCTTACCTACATCATAAGTCATAGTGGTTGAAATCGTATAATCTTTGTAATAGTCTAAGTTCTCTAATACTTGAGATAAGTTATCGGTTTTTAAATCAAGCGTTTTTACAATTTTTCCACCTTCTTTGATGGTCGCTACAATGCGTGTAATTGTAGCATTGTCTTGATTTTCTAGATTGTAGTTAATTGTAGCAGACTTAGCTAAAACATCCTTAGATACAGTGGTCAGAGTCAAAACAGGAGCCATTTTTTCTTTGGGCTTTTCTTTGGTACCTTTTACAAGAATTTCAGGCTTCATTTCTTTCAAAATAGTTACTGTTTCAACTGGGTCACTGATTTTTTTGCCATGTAACTCTTCATAGCTAGTAACAATTTGACGTTCGCCATCCTCACCAACTTGTTTAATAGAATCATCACCTATAAATTTGCTAGAATCAGATTCTTCTGTGATAGTTTTAGGAATAGTCTCTGTACGAATATCAGTATGTAAGGCAGGAAGCTCTTCTCTCTCTGGAGCAACGTCAGGAACTGTAGCTAGTGGATCGGTATACTCTGAGATTTCAATAACCGGCGGATCAATTAAGTTTCCTGTTTCATCTACTCCTGTTGTACCTACAGATTCCGTGTATTCTGACTTCTCGGACTTGGGTGCTTCTTCTGGAACTGTGCCTACCGGTTCAGTGTATGCTGGTTTTTCATGAACTTCTGGCTCACCTTTATCAGTTACAACAGCTTCGGGTAAGGCTGGTTGAACTTCTGGTTCCCCTTTGTCAGTCACAACTGCTTCGGGTAAGGCTGGCTGAACTTCTGGTTCCCCTTTGTCAGTCACAACTGCTTCGGGTAAGGCTGGCTGAACTTCTGGTTCCCCTTTGTCAGTCACAACTGCTTCGGGTAAGGCTGGCTGAACTTCTGGTTCCCCTTTTTCAGTCACAACTGCTTCTGGTAATGTCGGTTGAACTTCCGGCTCACCTTTTTCAGTTACAACAGCTTCTGGTAAGACTGGTTGAACTTCTGGTTCTCCTTTTTCAGTCACAACTGCTTCGGGTAAGGCTGGTTGAACCTCAGGTTCTACCAGATTACCACCAACTGGTGCTGTATATTCTGGTTTCTCTGCTTTAGGTGCTTCGTCTGGAGCCATACCTACAGGCTCAGTGTATGCTGGCTTCTCATACTTAGGAGCAACGTCAGGGACTGTGCCTACTGGAGCAGTGTACTCTGACTTCTCAGCTTTAGGTGCTTCGTCAGGCACTGTACCCACAGGTTGAGTGTACTCTGGTTTCTCAGCCTTAGGCGCTTCGTCAGGCACTGTACCCACAGGTTGAGTGTACTCTGGTTTCTCAGCTTTAGGCGCTTCGTCAGGAACCATACCCACAGGATCAGTGTACTCAGGTTTGTCTGCTTTAGGCGCTTCGTCAGGAACCATACCCACAGGATCAGTGTACTCAGGTTTGTCTGCTTTAGGCGCTTCGTCAGGCACTGTGCCTATCGGTTCAGTATATTCTGGTTTTTCATGAACTTCAGGCTCAACCAGATTACCACCAACTGGTGCTGTATGTTCTGGTTTCTCTACCTTAGGAGCCTCATCTGGAACTGTACCTACTGGAGCAGTGTACTCTGGTTTGTCTGCTTTAGGCGCTTCATTAGGGATACTTTCCTGAGTTTCAGATACTAGAACATTCTTTGTCCCCTCATCCTTATGTTGAATTTCTGAAATTGTATCATCATCAAGGGGTAAGTATCCAATATAACGATATCCAGCAATTTGAACTACTCCTTCATTACTTGGAGCTTTCAAAGGATTGCTTATATCGAGAGCTTGCATACTAGAAAGACTAATCAGTCCGATAGTAGTAACTAAGAACAAACTACTAACTTTTTTCTTTTTATAAACCAAAAGGACTAAACTACCAACAGCTAATAGACCTAAAGCTGTAAGCACAGAAGTCGATGAACCTGTTGCAGGAAGAGCTTCCTGCTGATAAATAAGAGCATAACTTGCTTCATTATCAGTAGGAATTCCTGCTTTAATCTTAGTTTGTTCTTCTTGTGTAAGAGCGCTTTTTTCAATGTAATGATAGGTAGAAGCATGGATGACTGACGGTGCAACCAAGACACTTCCGAGTAACACCGAACCAACAATCCCACAGATTTTTCGTATCGAAAACCGTTCTTTTTTAAATAATGACAATCGTAATCACCTTCTTTAATTTTATTTCCTAATAGTAAACACTATTTTTTATTCTTAAAAATTGAACTTCTAAAATCATCAGTTTGATTTAGATAGGCCTTAAACACTGCTCTCTTTAACTTATGAACTGCACTATCATATTCTGGATTATAGTTGTCCCAAGAATAACGATTCTCATCTGCATCCTTACGGACAGCTTCGTCCATTAATCGCTGCAGTTCTTCTACACTATGAATCGTCTTTCTTGCAAAACTTGCCCAAGATTTAGTTGGATCGTTGAAGGTAACCTGCTTCAAGTTCCCAAACTGCTTCACACGTTCTTGATACATAGCTGTCTTGAATTCTGCCCAAGTTTTATATTGACCGTTAAATACTTTTTGAAGGACAAGTTCATCTGTAACTAAACCTACTTCTTTACCATAAGACTTAATCTTACTTCCCGCCGTTTTTGCATCTTTTTCATATTGATTTGAGATATATGGTACCATTCCATCCTTAAAGCCTTTGGCAGCCAGAAGTTCATAAGCTATTCTACGTCCCATCAAATCACCCGGAGTTCCCTTGCTGCTCAGAGCCGAATAGATTGGGGCAAAGAGTTTAATCGTATAGTAGCCATTTCGTTCATATTCCCCAGACTTATATTCACGAGCTGACAAGATATTATTTGTAATCAAACTATCAAAAGTAGTCAATTTTTTGGCATCTTCTTCTGTCAGATTTTGTACAACGTTAGTAGCGTAAACATCATTTCCATCTGCAGGATCTTTTACGTATTTATTCTCGATTTTTCTCAGGGCCGTCATTTTCTGATAAGCATCTAACTGTTTCACGATAGATTGCCCTTCGAGATATTCCAACATGTAAACGACATCAAACATATTGTGGACGTAGTTCTGAAGATCTGCTGCGTTATTAAATCTTGTAGTTGGATCAAGTACTTGTAATCGCTGGCCTTCTGTACTATCTGATATTTTATGTTTCAAGATAGAGTTGATGGTAATAGTTGCATCACTTGGTTGGTCAGGAGCTTGCAATAAGCCTTTTGCGAAGAACTCAGGTCCCAAGCCACTTCTTCGACCATAGCCACCAAGGTAAATATCCTGATCTGAATCATGGGTCATCTCATGAGTATAAGTAATGGCTCCATCCTTATCTAACATACGATAGGACATATAGTAAACGCCATCTCCAGTTGCATAAGCACCATGATGATTGTGAACTACTTTATTACCCACTGGACCAAAGAAATTCTTCATCGCCGGATTGGTACTATCAAACTGAGCCTCAACTGTAGCTTTTCCAGAGGTTCTATCATCTCCAAACTTATAGGCATCATAAAGTAGAATTGTACGATAGAGTTTTTCTCGTCCTTCTTTATCTAAAATGCGATACCAATAATCATAGTGATCTCGCTGACGTTTGGCTGTTTCACGCGCATTATCTTCAACAAACTTATTGAGTTCATCTCCAGCCTTATAATCGCTGTTGCGGTAGCGATCGTAAGCACCAAATCCTAGGCTAGACAAGGTTGAGATGACAAATACAGATCTTTCTGGCAAGGTAAGGAGAGGCAAGACCATATTGCGGTATTTCCAAGTACTACTAGTAATTCTGTCATAAACACCGATAGAATACTTAGTCCCTGCTTGCTCTTGCTTGGCTTTGACCTCTGCAATAGTGGATTTTTCTTCGACAATGAAAGCTTTGGTCTGTTTTTTAAACCAGTCATTATTGCTAGTGTTTGGTAAAAAGACTTTTCGGTAATTTTCTAGCGTGCTAAACAAATCTGTCGTTCCATGATGGCTGGCAAGACTGATAGCATAAGTATCGACATTGTTTTTAGCAAGAAGATTGTTAAAGCCAGATTTACCTAACTCAATCAGAGTATCTAATGGTGAAGTATTTCCTTTACCAAAGAAGTCCGGATGATACATAACTAGGTCTTTGACATTCACTTGACCATAGCTAAAGTTATACCAACGTTCTAAATAAGTTAAACCGAGTAGCAAGGCTTCCTTATTGTTCTTGATTTTATCTACAAGATAGCCTCTGGTAACTGAGTTGTCACCAGCAAGTCCAGCATCTGCTGACAAAAGTTTTTTCAAGCTGTTTGCCAAATCTTGTTTTGTTTTGACAAACTGGTCTTCCAGATAGAGCTCAGTTTGCTTGACATCTGGAGAAATTCCGAGTGTCTTTCTGATGGCATCCGACTTATAGTCAACCTTTTGTAAGTCAGGTAAGACTTGCTTAATGATAGAGTCTTGGTCATACAGGAATTGATTTGGAGTGTAGAGGAGTCCTGTATCCCCTAAACTATATTCTGCTAGCTTGGCAAAATCAGTCTGGTACTTGAGATCGAGCTTCTCAGATGAATGGTCCTGATAGTGAAGCAAGAGTTTATTTGCAGTCTGTTTGTTAGAAACAATATCTGTGATTACTTGGTCATCCTTCATCATAACTGCGGACAAGAGTTCTTTTTGATATAAGAGACTGTTCTCCTTGACCAGGTTTCCGTATTTCACGATGGTCGCCTTGTTATAGAAAGGTAACAATTTTTCAATGTTCTTATAAACCAAAGCACGGTTAGCTTGATAATGCTTCACCTTAGAAAAATCACTTTCTTTACTACCACTTGTTGAAAGGGGCTCCACTGTTGGAGGAGTGAGAGGATTGATTTCTGCTTTTTTATTAGTCACTTCAGAAGCATCTAGCATTGTTCCTCTTTCTTCAAAGGATTCTTTGCTGACGACTTCATCCCTAACCAAGGTGACATTGTATACTCTGTTCGCCTTGCTGCTGAATGTGTCCTTCACCTTCATTCCATTGTAGTGGTAACCGGTAATAGCATTCCCGTTGGTTACATTGACATCACTTAGTACATTGGTTAATCTTCCTGCATGCTGTTCCTCATTCGTCTTTCGATCCCACAAATATCCAGCCACACCCGCAACTCTACCAAAGTGCTTGACATTGTTGATATCACCTTCAGCATAGCTATCCTGTATATGCGCATCTTGGTCTACTAGACCTGCTAGCCCACCAACAGTCTGATCTGAACTATTGGTGTTGGATGAAATGGCTACTGTCGCTTTTGATTTAGTCAGTGAAGCTTTATTTCCTGTCAAATGACCGACCAGACCACCGATATTATAGGCAGCAGTTGTTTCATAGGTATTGACAATTCTTCCCTTAAAACTACTCTCTGTGATGCTTGATTGGTCTGCCTTAGCCAACAAACCACCGATACCACGTTCTCCAGCCAGAACACCATCGACATGAACTTGTTTAATCTTTGTGCCATTTGTAGCTTCATTTGCCAGTGAAGCAATATCATTTTTCCCTGAAATAGTAACATTTTTTAGACTTAGTTTTTCTACTGTAGCACCACTCAAGTTTTCAAACAGAGGTTTTTTCAAGTTATAAATAGCATACTTCTTACCATCTTTTTCACCAATCAACTGACCAGTAAAGGTGCCCTTGATATAGGATCTTTCATCAGGACCAAGCTCCACTTCGTTAGCATTCAGGCTAGCTGCTAAGTGATAGGTTCCAGAGGGATTTTGGTTTATAGCTTTGACCAGATTACTAAAGGAAGTAAAGTTTGTCTTTTCCTCTTTAGACTTCTTATCGAGGTAGAAGGTGAAATGGTCGACATATTTATTGTTCTGCTCTTGCTGGAGTTTCTCAGCCTTAGCTGTAATTTTATAAACTGGCTGACCATTTCTTTCCTCTTCAGTTATTGAGGCAACTGGTAGATAGACATCTTTAAATGCCGAAGATTTTACCTTGACAAAGTAATTATCCGTATTCTTTGGAATTCCATCCAATGAGATATGTTGTTTATAATTCCCATTCGTCTGGCTGTACAACTCAATATCCGAAACATTTCTTAATTCGAGTGTTTTTTCTGGATCCTGCTCTTTCGTTTTTTCAGTCGGAATATCTGGCTTTGCTTGATCAATATCACCAGTGTATTCTGGAAGTGGGGCTACCTGTTCAGGCTCACCTTTGTCACTGACTACAGCTTCTGGCAACGCTGGGTGAACCTCTGGTTCGCCTTTGTCACTTACAACTGCTTCTGGTAATTCAGGTTGAACTTCAGGTTCACCTTTATCAGTAACAACAGCTTCTGGTAATTCTGGCTGGACTTCAGGTTCATCTTTGTCACTTACAACGGCTTCTGGTAGCTCTGGTTGGACTGCAGGTTTACCTTTGTCACTTACTACAGCCTCTGGCAAGGCGGGTTGGACTGCAGGTTCACCTTTGTCAGTTACAACTGCTTCTGGTAAGGCGGGTTGAACTGCGGGCTCACCTTTGTCACTTACAACTGCTTCTGGTAATTCAGGTTGAACTTCAGGTTCACCTTTATCACTTACATCGGCTTCTGGTAACGCAGGCTGAACTGCGGGTTCACCTTTATCACTTACATCGGCTTCGGGTAACGCAGGCTGAACTGCGGGTTCACCTTTATCACTTACAACGGCTTCTGGTAACGCAGGCTGAACTGCGGGTTCACCTTTGGCGCTTGCCATAGCTTCTGGCAATTCGGGTTGAACTGCAGGCTCCCCTTTATCACTTACTACTGCTTCGGGTAAGGCGGGTTGAACTGCGGGCTCACCTTTATCAGTAACAACTGCTTCGGGTAACGCAGGTTGAACTTCCGGTACGCCTTTATCACTTACTACAGCCTCTGGCAAGGCGGGTTGGACTGCAGGTTCACCTTTGGCGCTTACAACAGCTTCTGGCAATTCAGGTTGAACTTCTGGATCACCTTTAGCACTTACAACCGCTTCGGGTAATTCTGCTTGAACTTCAGGTTCACCTTTAGCACTTACAACCGCTTCGGGTAATGCAGGCTGAACTGCGGGCTCACCTTTATCACTTACTACGGCTTCTGGTAAGGCGGGTTGAACTGCGGGCTCCCCTTTGCCAGTTACAACAGCTTCTGGTAATTCAGGTTGAACTTCAGGTTCCCCTTTATCGGTTACAACTGCTTCGGGTAACTCTGGCTGGATCGCAGGCTCACCCTTGTCAGTTACCAGAGTTACATCCCTATGTTCTGCTAATTGTGATTGAGAATTTGAAGATTGTTTCTCTTCTTTTCTTGGATTCGTTAATTCTGTAGAAAGAGGTTTTTCAACTACTTGAACTTCTGTCGGCTTAGTTGAAGAAACAGATGTTTGTTCCTGAATAGTTTGTACTGTTGATGGATGCTCTACAAAATTCGGTGTAACACTATAATCCACCTTTTGTTGTTTTGTAGGAGTGGCTACTGATTTTTCTTGATTATTTACTTTAGACTCAGAAGTCGTTTTCCCCTCTTTGATATATCCAATATATGTGTAACCAGAAATATCTTTAGGAAGAGGTAATTTTTCTCCAGAGGTCAATTCATAGTCAGTATTGTAATTTAGCAAAAGATTATTTTCTAAAGCATGAGCGGATACAAGAACACCATTTCCTACTCCTGCAACCAATACTAAATGTAATACCGTTTTATTCTTAACTTTTTTCTTAGAAACGGCAAAAATTAAAATTCCCAGAGCAGCTAAGCTAGCACCAGCAACTAGGGCTTGCATCTCATTCTTGCTTCCAGTATTTGGTAAGTCTCCCAGTTGATTTTGGGAATTTAATTTATAAACAAGATAATAAGTCTCATCATCATTCTCCATGTATGTCGGAATGTCATAGACAAGCTGCTTCTTTTCTTCTGATGATAGCTCTGACTCTGTCACATATTTATAGTGAACACCTTTAGTCTCTTGAGCTTCTACAGATGAACTAGCTAATACAGACATAAAAAATAAACTTGAAATCGTTGCAGATACAAGTCCTACTGATAATTTTCTAAATGAAAAACGCTGCTGTTTTTCACCAAAATACTTTTCCATTATTCCTCCTTGAAATAAAATTTATATTTATCTTACGAAAGCCTTTTATATATTAGTGTATTATCTATAAAAAAGGCATTACACTTTGATTATACTCTTAATTTACCGAAAAGTCTTAAAATTGCGTTACTTTTTCATACTTTGTTTTATATATAAAATACCAAGCAGTAATGTTTGCAATTCCCTATTATTTTTTTCATAAAAGAACACCTACCATGGCATTTCCACGGTAGGTGTTACTTATATCAATAATCGTTCTAAAAATGGTTTGAGGCAGTTGAGGAGAATCCCTTCTATCCAGCTTTCTTGTGCTGAGGAGAGATGATCTGCCTGGAGGCTTTCTTTTAGAAAATCTCGGACTTGTTCAGGTGCAATTTCAAACTCAAAAGCTTTCATTTTATAGAAAAAGTCGATGAGATGATCTGACAGGTATGCGGTTGAAAAGGGAACTTCACCACTTTTTCGATATTCTAATAAGAGCCGAGCAAATCGAGATTTTTCTTCAGGAAGCTCACGGAAATAGGAATTGAGGAGCCAGGTCTGCTTCTGCTTTCTTTCAATTGGATCCTGACTGGCAATTCGTTGGTCTTTTTCCAACTCTTTTTGGTATTGTTTGGCCTTGATAGCCCGTTCTGTTCTATTTTTACCAAAAAGAATTTTCTCCCATTTTCGTTCTTCTTGAGTAAGGGTTTCTGTAAAGCCAAAGTAATCTTGGTAAGCCCGCTCTGCTGGTCCCATGGCTAGGACTAGATTGTCTGCATATTGCTTGGCGATTTTATCTCTTTTCTTACGCTCTTTCTCTGCCTGGATACGGAGTTCTTGTTCGTAATCAATTTTCTCCTTGCCTAGCTTGACAAGGTAGAGTTGGTCATCCGGCTTTCCAAGTAAAAAGGGTTTGATGCATTTTTCAAGGACTTCTTCCATGCGAGCCTTCTTCTTGGGCTCTGCTTTGGTCCAACTACCACCTTGAAAGACTTCTAGAAATAGCTGGTAGTCTCTCTCAGGTGTGAATTGATTGCCACGATTAGGTTTGAAAACACCTTTTTCCCAGAGCCATTTTAGAAGTCGCTCGTCAAAGTCACTTTTATTGACCTTGATTTTTTCCTTTTTCTGGGCTTTTCTGGTTAGATTTTCAACCTTTCTGAGTAATTTTTCTTCCTCTTCTAGTTGCTGGTCAAGGGACAATCGATGAAAATGACGAACACAGTCGCTGCCGATTGGAAAGAGGCGTTGGCCTGTGACACCGTTAAAGAGTTCGTAGGCGTATTTGATAGCATTCCCACAAACACAATTGCTACGGCCGATACCATTAAAAATCAAGGAAACTTCATTCCATTCCTTGGTAGCTTGTTCCCAAGTATCCGCTTTTGAAGCCTGTAAAACCGCATCATGCAGGGATTTTCTAACTGGAAGTGTCATGAGGTCTCCTTTCTAGATTATACTTTTACAACTTGAACCTCGTCTTTACCGAGTAAAATCAAGTATTTTTCAATATTTTCAATCGAATAGGCTCGAGATAAAGCCTCTCCGTATAGAGCTAATTGACCACGATAGCGGTCTATGAGTTGACTTGGCTCGTCATAGCGGTCTGTCTTGTAGTCGAACAGAACGATTCTATCCTCATAAAGCAGATAGCCATCCAAGATTCCACGGACAACGAAGTCTTCCTGACTCTTGTGGTCTCGTTTGAGCATGGAGAAAGGTTGCTCGCGATAGAGATGGTCGGTATTGGTAAGAATTTCCTGACCAAGTGCTGTGTCAAAGAATACAAGGATTTTAGCAATATTGATCTTGTCTTTGACCGTTTGGCTTGTTTGAACTTGTTTGAGAGTTTCTGTCAGGCTAGCAAGCGTTGGTCGCTGACTGAGGTCAATTCTCTGCATCAGTTCGTGGGTAGCACTACCAATCTTAGCTCCTGTTACCTTTTCTTTGGTTGAAAAATCTGGCAAATCAAAGTTGATTTTCTTGTCTACTGACTGGACTTGACCTGCAATCTCTACACCTTCCATATCCATAACAGGCTCGTAGAATTTCTTGATTTGACTTGGGGTTTGAACACTAGGCAGTTCAATGGCTGCGCGGTGAAGAGTGTTATAAACTTCCACCTCTTTTAGCATTTCAAGAGCTTCTTTGATGGTATCTGACTGACGATTGTCTGCTTGGGAGCTAGCTTGGAGAGGGTTCTTATTTTCTAATTCTCCGATGGCTTCTCTAGTCAACTGATCCTCACCAACAAAACGATAGATAAAGTTGAGATGATCCTTGGCAAATACTTTACTGATAGCCCAAATCCAATCTTGGAAATTCCTTGCTTGCAGTCTAGTAGTGCTATTTAGTTTTCCATTTTTAGCTGCTGGGTATTCCTTGGCTTCCAGCTTTTCACGAGAACCCTTACCGACAAGATAGAGCTTTTTCTCAGCCCTCGTCATGGCAACATACAGCAGACGCATTTGCTCAGAATAGCTTGCCAGCTGTAATTCCTCTTCATTCTGCATATAGGTCAGACTAGGAATGGAGAGTTTGACAGTTTTAGGATAGTGATCTTCCACTGCTCCTGTCTCCATTTTGGCGATATATTTGACACCAAGACCATTCTGACGACTGAGAATGACTTCTGACATAGAGTCTTGCTTGTTAAAGTCTTGATCCATATTGAGGATAAAGACGTAAGGAAACTCTAACCCTTTACTCTTGTGGATGGTCATGAGCTCTACTGCATCTTTTGGCGGTGCGACGGCCACGCTTGCCAAATCGTGCTGGGCTTCTAAAACTTGGTCAATCATACGAATAAAACGAGACAAGCCCTTGAAATTGCTCTTTTCAAATTGATCAGCACGCAGTGCTAGGGCATAGAGATTGGCCTGTCTAGCAGGACCATTTGGCAAAGCTCCAACATAATCGTAGTAAAAACGGTCGTTATAAATCTTCCAAATCAGGTCATAGAGAGAGTGCGTTTTGGCATACAAGCGCCAAGAATCCAAGATATCCATGAATTGCTTTAGTTTCTCAGCTAGAGCTGAGTGAATCAAGACTTTTTGGCTACTTACCTGTTTTTGAGCATTTACTAGTTTCTCATAGAGATTTTCGTGAACTTTATCCTCTGCTTTCTGAAGAGATAAACGTGCTAACTCGTCCTCATCAAAGCCAAACATAGGAGACTTCATAAGGGCAACCAAGGCGTAGTCTTGCAGGGGATTGTGAATGACACGAAGGGTATCTAGCATGACTTGCACTTCTAGGGATTGGAGATAATTGTTTTGCTCTCCGTCAGTTTTGACAGGAATCCCGTACTCAGACAGGGCGAGAAGAATCTGGTCATTACGACTGCGACTGGAGGTCAGAAGGGCAATTTCTTTAAAGGCAACACCTTGTTCCTTGTGGAGTTTCAGAATCTCCTGGATTACTAAGCGCATTTCGCCTGTTAGCTTCGTTTCTGTTTGACTCTCTTCTTCCTCACCTGTATCGTCCTTGTCGTAGAGGAGAAATTCTGCCTTGTTGTCTGGATTGGGAGTCAGTTTGGTATTGGCAAAAACAAGCTGGTGCATGCTATCATAGTTGATTTCGCCGACCTCTTGGTCCATAAGACGTTCAAAAACATCATTGGTTGCTGACAGCACTTCTGAACTACTACGGAAATTTTCCTTGAGGAGAATCAGCTTGCCTTCGTGTGGATTTTGCGCATAGCGTTGGAACTTTTCATTGAAAATCTGCGGGTCTGCCTGACGGAAACGATAGATGGATTGCTTGATATCTCCCACCATAAAGCGATTGTGGCCATTAGACAGCAATTCCAGCATCCGTTCTTGAATGTGGTTGGTATCCTGATACTCATCGACCATGACTTCATGGAAGCGCTCCTGATAAGCCTCACGAACTTGCGGGAAATTCTCTAAAATCTCAATGGTGTAATGGCTGATATCAGCGAATTCAAAGGCATTTTCCTGACGTTTACGCTGACGATAAGCTTCTACAAAATCACTCATGAAAGTTTGGAAAGTCTTAGCCAGTTCCCATGTGTCTTCATGATACCGTTCTTGATAGTCGAGAATGGTTATCTGGTCTGACAGTTGTCCTAGTTTAGCAAACTGGGTCTTTCTCTCTTCGTTGTAGGCATCGGCCAGTGGCTTCAAATCAGCCTTACGACTTGCATTTGTCAGAGCCCGACCGTTTTTCTCTTTAGAGATGGCGACAACACGCGCAAGCACTGCCTGATAAGCCTGACTATCAGACTCCTGATTTAAGGAGCCAATTTCATCCAGAATTAACTGAACATTTTCTAGATAAGCGGCCTTTGGAAACTCCTTGGCATCATTATCCAAATGATATCGGAAAAAGCTTTCCAAATCCCAAAGGGCTTGCTGGATTTGCTCAGTCAGTTTTTCTGTTTCACTGGTAAAATCAGCTTTTTCAAAGCCTTTGAGGAAAGAGTCCTTCAGCCATTTCTGAGGATTGCTGGTGGATTGGAGAAAGTCATAGATTTTATAGACCTGCTGGCGCAGACCACGTTCATCCTTGCCACGCCCTGCAAAATTTTTCAGCAGATGACTAAAGGACTCTTTTTGTTTACCTTGGTAATGCTCTTCAAAGACCTCATGGAAGACTTCGTTTTTGAGAAGGAGTTGCTCGCTCTGGTTTTGTAAAATTCGGAAATTAGGTGCAATGTCAATCAGATAGCCATGTTTGCCAAGGAATTTTTGTGTGAAGGAATCCATGGTTCCGATGGCAGCGTTGGGTAGGTCTGCCAACTGACGACCCAAGTGTTGTTTGAGGTCAACATCACTACTTTCTTGGATTTGTTGGCTGATTTTCTTTTCCAAACGTTCTTTGAGTTCGGTCGCTGCCTTGACCGTAAAGGTCGAGATAAAGAGTTGACTGATTTCCACACCACGCGCTAACTGATCCAGAATACGCTCGGCCATGACAAAAGTCTTCCCAGAACCAGCCGATGCTGAGACTAGAATATTCTGACCAGAAGTGTAGATGGCTTCAATTTGCTCGGCAGTTTTCTTCTCTTCCTTGCTCGAACTCGCTTCTGCTTCTTGCAGTTTTTGAATTTCTTCCTCACTTAAAAAGGGAATGGGCTTCATCGATTCAACTCCTCTCTTATTTTTTCAAACCAAGCTTGCTTGAGCTTTTCTCCGACCAGACGCTTGCTGTCAGCCAAGTCTAACTTCTCTAGGAAACGGGCTTGACCCAAATGGTAATTGGCTTCAAATCCTGTGATGGCTTGGTGTTGCTGGACGTATGGAGCAATACTTCTGCCATTTTCGGTATAAGGATTAATGGCGAACTGACCTGCTAAAATCTTCTCAGCTGCTTTCTTGTAAAGATGGGCATTGTAGTCCAGTAGGAGCTGGAATTCCTCATCTGTCAGCTGATTAGCCTTGTTTTTGTTATAAAATTCGCCCAAATGACTGCTTTCTTTTTCCAAAAAGAGGCCTTGGTATTTCATAGACTTGCTGGCTTCTGCTACTGCACCTGCCAGATTTTTAACGGCCATCAGAGATTGGACAGGTTCAGCCATTTCCAAGTACATGGCACCAAAAAAGTTCTGCTCCCCCTCTCTTTTTAGGGCAGCTAGATAGGTTGGCAACTGAGAATTAAGGCCATTAAAGAAATGAGGAAACTGGAACTGAGTCAGGCTGGACTTGTAGTCTACCACTCCTATCGCCCCATCAGCTTTCAAACGGTCAATCCGGTCAACCTTACCTCGTACAAAGACACTGCGACCATCGTCTAATTGAATAAAGGCTTGTTCTTTTCCACCAAAATTTGCCTCTTCTTTGATGGTTTCGATGGCTGGATTGTGTCGGAGAATATGTCCAGTTGTCCGTGCAACATCAAGCAGAACTTCCTTTGTAAACTGGGCTTCCAAACTTTCTTGATAAATGGCTTCAAATTCGCGTTCTTGACTAGTTTCTTGGATAGCTTGTTCTAGACGTTTGTCAAAGGAATCTTCGTCAGGCAACTGCAAGGCACGTTCAAAAATACGGTGCAAGAAATTCCCATGACTACGAGCATCTGGACGCAGGCGCAATTCCTCCTGCAAGCCTAACACGTAGCGAAGAAAATAACTATATTCATTGCGATAAAACTCCGTCAAACCGGAGGTAGACAGGTAAAACTCCTGATCAGTAGGATAGAGAGCTTGTAAGGTATCCTTGGCTAAGGGCTTGCTACTTGGGCTGGTTGGAAGGGCTGGATTTTCCAAACCTTGCTGGTCTAGTTTTTTACCCATGACACGCGCCAGAACCTTGATAAATGTCAAATCTTGCTCAGTCTCACTCATCTCGCCCTGCTGGTGATAGGCAACTAGACTGGACAAAAGACTGTGATAGGAGCCCATATCCTCCTTAGACAGCACTTTGTGATTCATCCTCCTCTCTCTCCGACTAAATCCAAAATGGACCAGCTCTTGAAGATAAGCTGATTCCTTACTTTCACTTTCATTAAAGAGACTTGGAGCTGACAAGACCAATTGCTTACGCGCAGAATTGACCAAGGAAAGCATGGTATAACGATTTTTTTTGAGATTTTCACTGCTGGCAATCAGCAATTGTGCCCCTTCTTCTGTCGCTTGGTTTAAATATTGCCTTTCTTCATCTGTCAAAAGACTGGTATTTTGCGCAATTTTTGGTAAATTGTCCTGAGTCAGCCCTATGGCGTAGACAAAGTCAGCAGTCAATGGTGCAATCAAATCGTAACTCTGCACCAGGATAGTGTCCACTGTTGCTGGAATAGTGCGATACTGAGACAAACTCATTCCAGAATGTAGCAAGGCTAGGAAGTCCTCTGGACTAACCTGTGAACCAGCAAAAACAGTCGCAAATTGTTCTAACACATGACAGAAGGCCTTCCAAACTTCGGCTTGTCTTTCCTGTTCTAGAGCTTCCATAGTGGCTGTCAAATCTTGCAACTGTTTGGTCACTGCACCTTCTTTTAGAAAGACATTCCACTTTTGCAAGAGATTTTCAGCCTTCTGTTTTCGACTGGCAAAGAGAGTTTCAAGAGGGGTTAAAATACGCAGACGAAGGGCATTCAAACGCTCAAGATTAAATTTCCCATGGTGGGACTTGGTGAAGCTTTGCTGAAAGGCTGGTAAGCCATTGATACCAAGATAGCGGAGATATTGCTCAAAAGCATCAATATCAGCTTGACTAAGGTCGGTATACAAACCTGTTCTGAGGAGATTGATCAAATCCTCCTGACGGAAACGATAGCGTTTTAAAGCTAAAATAGACTCGACAAACTGTGTCAAGGGATGGTGCGCCATGGCTTCGCTTCTACCAAGATAGAAAGGAATCTGGTACTGGTCAAAAATCGTTTTCAGCGATAACTGGTAAGAAGCTACATCCCCCAAGAGAATACGAAAATGCTTGTAGCTCAGGTCTGAGTTCTCATGCAATTTCTGACGAATGCTGCGGGCTACTAACTCCAACTCCTCCTTTTGCGTCAAACAAGACCAGATTTGTAAGTTTTCACGGTCCTTCTCATCGACATCCAAAGCGAGTTCTGAAAAGTCATAAGAAGACTCCAACAAACGAGAGGCCTTGTCAAAACTATCCATCTGCTCATGAATTTGAGAATAATCCTGGGCAGGAGTTTCGTATTTAGAGGATAGATGATGAAGAAACTCCACACTGGCTTGGTAGAGATTACCCTCGCTAAAAGGGCTAGTATAGGCTTGCTTACTAGCATAAGCTCCAATGACAATCTCAACACCCTTGCCATGAAGTAAGTCCACAATTCGCTCTTCCTCAGCAGAAAAACGGGTAAATCCATCAATAACCAAGGCGATTTGAGTAAAATCACTACTAACTTTGTTATTCTCAATAGCCTCAATCAAGTGGGACAACTGACTTCCCTGAGCCAACTGCCCTTGATTGAGATAAGCAGTTACTTTTTCAAAAATCAAGAGTAAATCGGCCCTCTTGTCCTCATCCGTCAAACTCTCCAAGTCCAAAAAACTCATCTGAGCTTTGGTCATCTCGTGGTAAAGCTCAATCAACTGCTGGATAAATTGAGGATCCTGTTTGATAGCTCCATAAACACGTAAATCCTTAGGATCAAGTTCGGTAAGGCATTTATAAAAGACCATCCCAAGCCCAATGTCATCTAGACTGGTTTTAGCAGGCAAATCATTCAAGACCAGGTAACGAGCCATTTGAGCAAAGCGCGTGACGGTAATCGCAAAAGAAGCCTGCTGGGACAAGCATTCCAGCACGGCGCGCTCCTTTTCAAAAGAAAGAGAGTTGGGGGCGATGTAGAAGACCCGCTTGCCAGCAGCAACTAACTCCTCCGCCTCTCTTGTTAGAATTTCTGTCAAAGAAGTCCGAATATCAGTATAAAGTAATTTCATCTCTGCCTCGTTGGAATTTTTCATTACCTTTTATTATACCATGATTAGCCCGAAGATTCCTCCTCCTTTCCTTCAAAATATGCTATAATAATACCAAAAGATAAAGAAGGAAGACCTATGATTAAACTACTAGCCTTGGATATGGACGGAACCCTCCTTAATGAATCTAAGGAAATCCCACAAGCTCACATTACTGCTATTCACCAAGCTATTGAAAAAGGTGTTAAACTGGTTCTCTGTACGGGGCGCCCGCTTTTCGGAGTTCTCCCCTACTACAAAAAACTGGGGATGGACCTCCAGAATGAGTATGTCATTGTCAACAATGGTTGTTCAACTCACCAGACAAGTGATTGGGGGCTAGTCGACTGGCAAGAACTTAGTCCAGCCGACATTGAATACCTCTATGACCTAGCTGAAAAAAGTGAGGTTCAGTTGACACTTTTTGATGAGAAGCACTATTTTGTCCTCGGTGGCAAGCCTAATGAAATCGTTCAAAATGACGCCAAACTAGTTTTTTCAGACCTGACTGAAATTTCCCTTGAGGAAGCGACTAGTGGCAAGTACCGTATGTTCCAAGGGATGTTTTTGGGGACAAAAGAGCAAACAGACGATTTTGAGAAGCGTTTTGCTGGGGAACTCTGTCAACGATTTAGTGGAGTTCGTTCGCAGCCTGTCATTTATGAAGCTATGCCACTTGGAACGACAAAGGCTACCGCTCTTTCTCGACTAGCAGATATTTTGAAGATTGATTCCTCAGAAATCATGGCCATGGGCGATGCTAATAACGATATCGAAATGCTCCAGTTTGCAGGCCTTGGGATTGCAATGGGAAATGCCAGCGATTATGTCAAATCTCTTGCGGATGCCGTTACAGCAAGCAACGAAGAAGACGGCGTTGCGCGTGCCATTGAGAAATATATTTTATAATTAAGAAGCCCAGTTCGTGTCAACTGGGTTTTGATATTTAAGAATTCCTAAAACTTTAGAAACTCTTTAGAAATCCTTGAGCTTTCTTTGATTTCTATGCTTTATACTAAAATTAACAAAATAAATCAAAAGGAGAGAATCATGAAAACAGTACTCGACATTCATGGATTGTCCAAAAACTTTAACAAACAAGCTATTCTTCAGGATCTTCATCTAACGATAAGAGAGGGAGATATTTATGGACTTATCGGAAAGAACGGAGCTGGGAAGACTACCCTAATAAAAATTATTACGCAACTACTGTTTGCGGATAAAGGAACTGTTTCCCTCTTTTCTAGTCAATCGGAAAATGAGTGGACCAAGGCTCTATCTCAAGTAGGTTCTGTTATCGAATCACCTGTAGCTCATAATCACTTAACAGCCTATCAAAATCTGAAATATTATTGTATGATTCGTCATATTCCAAATGCTGATCAAGTCATTCGAGAAACGCTGGACTATGTAGGTTTGTCAGATACAGGTAAAAAAGTCTTTCGTGATTTCTCACTAGGAATGAAACAAAGACTTGGTATCGCCATTGCCCTTCTATCCAAACCAGACTTCCTGATTTTAGATGAACCTATCAACGGTCTCGACCCAATCGGTATTAAAGAATTTCGATTAATGATTCAACGGCTCAATCAAGAGAAAGGGATCACCATTCTCATCTCTAGCCATATCTTGTCAGAACTTTATCTCCTAGCTAATCGTTTTGGTATTTTAGATCAAGGCAAGATTATCCGTGAAATCAGCAAAGCTGAATTTGAAACACTAAGTGAGGATTATATTGTGCTTAAGACAGCTGATAAAGAGAAGGCTTGCCAAGTATTGAAAGAACAAATCCAGCTCCAGTTCAAGGTTGTTAATCCAGAAAATGAAATCCATATCTTTGGTCAGGAACAAGATGTCAAACAGATTCTCAAGGAATTAACCTTGGCAGATGTTGCCATTGACGAGATTTACTACGCCCGTCAAAACCTAGAAGAATACTTCACTCAATTGGTCCAATAGGAGGAAAATCATGATACATACCATTCAAGCAGACTTTTACCGTCTTTTCCGTTCCAAAGGATTCTGGATTACAGAGTTCATTCTCTTTGCTCTCATGCTAATGGGAGCAAGTATAGGAGCCACGGGCCATCTGATGGCAATCCAGACAGAAGAACCAGAAATTCCAACCCATGGCTGGGACGGTGTACAAGCCTTGATTAACGCGTCTAGTCAAGGTTCAAATCTCGTTTTTCTCTGTATTGTTCTAACTTGCCTCGTTCTTGGAGTTGATTTAATCGGCAAACTCTATAAAAATAATTTAACAGTGGGTGTCTCTCGTACCGAGTTTTTTCTAGCGAAAACCTTTGTATTGGCTTGTATTGCACTCTTGCAAGTTATCATCAGCCTTGTGATTGCCTTTATTCCAGCAACTATCTTAAATGGATTTGGCACTATGCCTGATGGCTTTATCGGCAATCTACTGATAACCATTTCCCTTCAATTCCTTTGCCTCCTTGCTTGGCTTTCCATTGTTTCCTTCATCCTCTATGTTAGTCATTCTTATCTTGCAGTATTTATTGGCTATTTGGTCAGCTCTATCTTACTTTCTATGCCAATGCTCATCTTCCCAAGTATCAAAATTTTGCCATATTTATCATTGCAGTTTTTCTATGCTATGACTGCTAATAGTGAGTCAATTCTCTACACCATTATAGTTAGTTTAGCTGTTATTGTAATCTTTAATATAGGTGGATTGACAGTTTTCAAAAAGAAAAGTCTATAAAAAACTTCAAGCAGGTAGAGCCTGCTAACTCATGATAGAAAAAAAGTTTACCTTATAATGAAGATGAACAATACAAATCCGTGGTCTTTATAGTAGATTGAATCTAGAATTGCACAATATCGCTTCTAAAATATTTCTTTAAATTCCTTAATAAATTTGTTTAGTTTTTATTTCAATCTACTATACTGTAGCTCTTCACAATTCCTTAGATTGGGTGGTAGAAAACATGTATTTTTTCAAATCATGACCACCCGTCAAACGGGTGGTTTGTCCCAGGACTATAAGCCCAAATTACCAGCCAGCGCCTAAAGACGCTGGCTTTCACTTTGTTCAAGAGTTATTGCTCTTGACTCGTCACTTGCCTCTCAAAGAGGCTTGGATATTACTTACCACTATCCCTAAAGGGATTCTCATATTCTTTTACACTTAATTTATCTAGTGCTATATCATGCTTTACTCGTTCTCAAATTTTCATACTCGTGAAGAGATCATCCACTGGACCATTTCTTTAATCTTGGATATATTTCTTAATTGTGACTTCATTGAGTCCCACCGTACTCACATAATAACCTTCCGCCCAGAAATGCCGATTCTCAAACGTGTACTTGAGATTAGCGTGTTTGTCAAACATCATGAGAGCACTCTTACCTTTTAAATACCCCATGAAACTCGAAGTACTTATCCTCGGTGAAATACTGACTAACATATGTACATGATCTGGCATTAAGTGACCCTCGATAATTTCAACTACTTTATAACTACACAAGCGATGAAATATTTCGCCTAAACTACTTCCGATATTGATTATAGATAACTTTTCGTCTATACTTAGGGGTGAACACAATGTGATAGAACAGCGCCACTTTGTGTGCGATAAACTATGAGCCTTTTGTGCCATATTTTTCTCCTTTCGCTTTACAATTGGCTTGAATACCTTTATTGTATCGCGTTTGGAGTTTTTTTGTCTCACACCTAACGGAGAGAGACGGACTGAAAGTCACATAATAAAAAAGAAAGGACGAAATTTGTCCTTTCTTGAGTTTAGCTTATCTGCAACCCTCTACAGTTGACAAAGAACCTTCTTTTTATATCTCAGTCAATGGTGTTGCGGTATCTGGTGAGGTATCATAAACCTTAAAGTCTACTCCGACTCCCAGATCAGCTTGTGCTAGCTGATTGACCATGGTCATGTGAGCCAGTTCCTTGATATTATTTTCTTTGGATAAATGCCCAAGGTAAATCTTCTTAGTACGATTTCCTAGCGTCCGAATCATAGCTTCAGCACCATCCTCGTTAGAAAGGTGACCGAGATCCGATAGGATTCGTTGTTTGAGTCGCCAAGCGTAAGATCCTGCTCTCAAAATCTCCACATCATGATTAGATTCTATAAGATAGCCATCCGCATTTTCGACAATGCCAGCCATACGATCGCTAACATAACCTGTATCAGTCAGCATTACAAAACTCTTGTCATCCTTCATAAAGCGATAGAACTGCGGTGCGACTGCATCATGGCTAACACCAAAACTCTCGATGTCAATATCTCCAAAGGTTTTGGTTTTGCCCATTTCAAAGATATGCTTTTGCGAAGAATCTACCTTGCCAAGATACTTGCTATTTTCCATAGCCTGCCAAGTCTTTTCATTGGCATAAAGATCCATACCATATTTACGAGCCAAAACACCCACTCCATGGATATGGTCTGAATGCTCATGCGTAATCAAGATAGCATCCAGATCTTCTGGTTTGCGATTAATTTCAGCAAGTAGGCTGGTAATTTTCTTACCAGACAAGCCCGCATCCACTAAAAACTTCTTTTTTGGGGTTTCCAGATAAAAGGAATTTCCGCTGGAACCCGACGCTAAAATACTGTATTTAAAGCCTGTTTCACTCATTCTAGTCCTCTACTTCATCCTCCCATACTTCTTCTTTCACTGCATCCTTATCATAAGGGAGCACAATGGTGAAGGTTGATCCCTTACCGTATTCACTCTTGGCCCAAATAAAGCCCTTATGTTGTTTAATAATTTCTTTGGCAATAGCCAGCCCCAGACCCGTACCACCTTGGGCACGACTTCTAGCACGGTCAACGCGATAGAAACGGTCAAAGATACGAGGTAAATCCTGCTTAGGAATACCCAAGCCTTGGTCTGAGATGGATAAAATCATCTGATCATCAGTTGTCTTCATGGTCACTGTGATTTTCCCACCATCTGGAGAATACTTGATGGCATTGTTGAGAATATTATCAATCACCTGCGTCATCTTATCTGTATCAATCTCAATCCAGACTGAAGTAATGGGGTAATCTCTGACTAATTCATATTTTTTCTCTTCATCTGGTCCCCTCATCTTATCAAAACGGTTGAGAATAAAGGTAATAAAGGCAGTAAAATTAATCAATTCCACATCCAGGTGGCTGGTTGCATTATCAATTCGTGAAAGATGAAGAAGGTCTGTCACCATCCTCATCATACGGTTGGTTTCGTCTAGAGACACCTTGATAAAGTCTGGTGCAACAGGTTCTGACAAGGCTCCCTCATCCAAGGCTTCAAGATAGGATTTTACACTAGTCAGAGGCGTCCTTAACTCATGACTAACGTTAGAAACAAAGAGTCTCCGTTCCCGTTCTTCCTTCTCCTGCTCTGTCGTATCGTGTAAAACAGCAACCAAACCCGAAATAAAGCCAGACTCTCGACGAATCAAAGCAAAGCGAACACGAAGGCTCAGATACTCACCATTATCATCCTGAGAATCAATGATGAGCTCAGGAATTTGGGTAATCAAATCACGAAGTTCATACTCACCTTCAATCTTAAGCAACTCTAGAATACTTTTGTTGAGAACATCTTCTTTCTGAACACCTAACTGTTTCTTAGCCGTGTCATTAATCATGGTAATCTTCCCACGACGATTAGTCGCAAGAACTCCATCCGTCATGTAAGAGAGGATACTGTGTAACCGTTTACTCTCTTGTTCCAGATTTTCTTGAGTCAAGCGAATTACTTCTGATAAATCATTGAGATTATTGGTAATATTAGTGATTTCAGAGCTTCCCTGCATATCCAATACCTGAGAATAATCTCCTGCAATCAGGTCTTTTACCTTTTGATTGATTTGCTTCAATCGAATATTATCCCGACGATTTTCTAGTAAAAGCAAGGTCACGACTAAAATAAAGCCAAGTAAAATAAGGATAAAGATAAAATCACTGGTTAAAACTGTGTCTTTAATTAGTTTAATCATTATTTCGCATATAATAACCAACACCGCGGCGTGTTAGGATATACTCAGGACGACTTGGTGTGTCTTCAATCTTTTCACGCAAACGTCTAATCGTTACATCAACAGTCCGAACATCTCCGAAATAATCATAACCCCAGACCGTTTCAAGCAAGTGTTCACGCGTAATTACTTGACCGATATGAGACGCCAAGTGATACAAAAGCTCAAATTCACGGTGAGTTAAGTCTAGTTCTTCACCATATTTTTTAGCCACGTAGGCATCTGGCACAATCTCCAAGTCCCCAATTTGCAAGGGTTGAGTTTTCTTTTCATCAGACTCTTGATTATCTACAGAAGTCAAATCTGTACGACGAAGAAGGGCTTTGACACGCGCCTGCAACTCACGATTTGAGAAGGGTTTGGTTACATAGTCATCTGCTCCAAGCTCTAAACCGATAACCTTATCAAATTCGCTATCCTTAGCTGACAGCATGATAATAGGCACACTACTCGTCTTGCGAATAGTCTTAGCAACTTCTAAGCCATCAATTTCTGGAAGCATCAAATCCAGAATAATAATATCTGGCTGCTCTGCTTCAAATTGCTCTAGCGCTTCACGACCATTAAAAGCAGTTACAACTTCGTAACCTTCCTTGGTCATATTAAACTTGATAATATCCGAGATTGGTTTTTCATCATCTACAATTAATATTTTTTTCATATGTTCACCTTTTTCTCTACTATTATACCAAAAAAATAGCAAGAAGACACAATAGCTAGTCTTTGCTATTGTCTAAGTTGGCTTTTGCATAAGCCTGCCAGATTTTTTGTTGGGGTTTAGCCAGCGGAACATCCTTGAACTCTTCTGGTGAAAGCCAGCGAACTTCCCTATCTGAAAAGTTATGGAAGTCACTCACCTGACCTGCTACAATTTGAACATGCCACTTGCGATGGCTAAAGACATGCTTGACAGTCTCAAAATAAACTTCAAGCCAATCAACTTCTAAGTCATAGTCCTGCTGGAAACTCTCTTCTGGACTTGGACCAAAGTTCACGTTTTCTTCCGCAACCTGATGGAAGAGGTCAAACTGCTCCTCTTGCGGAAACTCATCTACTTCTATCAAGGGAAAATGCCAAAATCCTGCCAACAACTTTTCACTTTCATTTTTTTCAAGTAAAAATTGCCCCTGAGCATTTTTCACAACTAAGGCTTTTAGATAAATGGGAACTGGCTTTTTCTTGGGAGCCTTAATTGGATAACGATCCATGGTTCCATTCTGATATGCCGCACTAAAATCCTTCACTGGACTCTCTTCTGGCCTAGGATTTACAGGAGCCTCAATATCAGATCCTAAGTCCATCAAGGCTTGATTAAAGTCACCTGGCCGTTCTGGGTCAATCAAGATTTCCATCATTGTTTGAAAAATTTTGCGATTACTTGGAATACCAATATCGTGGTTGACTTCAAATAGACGCGCCAAAACACGCATGACATTACCATCTACAGCTGGTTCAGGCAAGTTAAAAGCAATACTAGAAATGGCTCCTGCAGTGTAAGGACCAATTCCTTTCAAACTGGAAATTCCTTCATAGGTGTTTGGAAATTGGCCACCAAAGTCAGTCATAATCTGCTGAGCCGCAGCCTGCATATTGCGTACTCGAGAATAATATCCCAGTCCCTCCCAAGCCTTCAACAAACCTTCTTCAGGTGCAGTTGCCAAACTTTCCACTGTCGGAAACAATTCCAAGAATCGTTCATAGTAGGGAATAACCGTATCCACCCTGGTCTGCTGGAGCATGATTTCAGACACCCAGATATGATAAGGGTTTTTACTTCTACGCCACGGTAAATCTCTTTTGTTTTCATCATACCAAGCGAGAAGTTTCTCACGAAAAGAAATGATCTTTTCCTCCGGCCACATGATGACACCGTATTCTTTCAAATCTAACATATCTCTAGTATAACACAGAAGGTTTAACCTGTCTTTGTATCTGATTTATAATATTTTCAATAGATTGTATATAACTTTTCTATCTACTTAAATATTTGATATGACTTCAACTGAAAATCAATAAAGTATCGGAGAAGGTGATTATCCACCTTCAAGGTTTGATTGTAAAACAAATAAGCTAGAGGTACAGGCTTATTGAAATAGTTGATAATCCTACTAATAAAAACTCATCACTTTTATAAAACAATGAAAATGCAGGTTGCTATCATCCTAAAATAAGTGAAAAAATAAAAGCCTACTGACCAAGCTAGAAAGCTTGATACAATAGGCTTTTTAAAGACTGATTATTTAACAGCGTCTTTAAGAGCTTTACCAGCTTTGAATGCTGGAACTTTAGAAGCTGCAATTGTGATTTCTTTACCAGTTTGTGGGTTGCGACCTTTACGTGCAGCACGCTCACGAACTTCAAAGTTACCAAAACCGATCAATTGAACTTTTTCACCAGCTGCAAGGTAATCAGTTACTGCTGCAAATACAGCTTCAACTGCTGCTGCTGAGTCTTTCTTAGTCAATTCTGTAGCTTCTGCTACTTTAGCGATCAAATCTTGTTTGTTTGCCATGTTAATGATTCCTCCAAATTAATTTCTAATTAACAAATATAATCATATCCTAAAATCCCTTATAGGTCAAGTTAAAAACGCTGTTTATTCGCATTTTCTTTATTTTTTTAGGAATGGTAACGTACCAAAATAGCCCATGCATTCTCGCCTGTATGAGTCTGAATAATAGAACCTGTTTCTAAAACAGAAATTGGCTTTTCAACATAAGCTTGTAAGCTTTCTTTCATCTCTTTTGCCCAATCAGCACTACCAGAATATGAAATTCCAATCTCTGCTACAGAACGTTCAGAGAGAGATGTTGTCAACTCATCTAACCATTTTTTAAAGGTTTTAGCTCCACGACCTTTAACAATTGGCTGCAATTCATGGTCTTTCATTTGCATGACAACACGGATATTGAGAAGGGAGCTCAACAATCCAGTTACACGGCCAATTCGTCCACCTTTGACAAGATTTTCCAAAGTTGAAACGCCAATATAAAGTTCTGTGTGGTTTTTAACCTCTTCTACATGAGATAAAATTGTCTCCATGTCTTTGCCTTCTTGAGCTAATCTCGCAGCCTCAACAACTTGGAATTTCAAGGCTTGATCAGTGAAGGAGCTATCAATAACTATCACGTCGGCAGTAGACAGGCTGGCACCTTGACGCGCTGCTTCTACAGTCCCCGAAAGAGCATGGGACATATGAATAGCAAGAATCTGACTACCATCCTTGCATAGGTCTTCAAATACTTCAGCAAAGACACCCACAGGTGGCTGGCTTGTTTTCGGAAGGTTCTTACTTGCTTGCATCAACTGAAGAAATTTACCCTCTTCTTTCAAATCAGCATCAGAATAAACAACATTATCAATCATTACAGATAATGGAACAATTGTAATATTTAATTGCTTTACTAGTTCAGGTTCAATAGTAACAGATGAATCAGTTACAATCTTAATTTTTGTCATAGTATCAATCTTTCTATTTTAGGATTCAGATTGGTTTTCTCACTTCTAATTATATCAAAAAAAGATTAAAAATCCTAATGGAGTCAATCAAATTTTCCGTAAAAATTTGATATAATCTACTTATAAGAAAAGAGGTGTCCTATGATTAAAAAAATTTACCCCATTTTAACCATTTTACTAGGTGCTGCTATTTATGCTTTTGGCCTGACTTATTTTGTAGTTCCCCATCATCTCTTTGAAGGAGGGGCGACAGGTATTACCCTCATCACTTTTTATCTTTTTAAAATCCCTGTTTCCCTCATGAACCTGCTGATTAACATTCCCCTTTTCATTCTAGCTTGGAAAATATTTGGAGCAAAATCTCTCTATTCTAGTTTGCTCGGAACCTTAGCCTTGTCTGCCTGGTTGGCTTTTTTTGAGCGTATTCCCCTTCATATTGATCTTCAAGGTGATTTACTGATCACAGCCCTCATAGCGGGAATTCTATTGGGAATTGGTCTTGGAATTATTTTTAATGCTGGAGGTACAACTGGCGGAACTGATATTCTAGCTCGTATTCTCAATAAATACACTCATATATCAATGGGGAAACTACTTTTTATCTTAGATTTTTGTATTCTCATGCTTATTCTCCTGATCTTCAAGGATTTGAGATTGGTTTCCTACACACTCTTATTTGATTTTATCGTTTCGCGTGTCATTGATTTGATTGGCGAAGGTGGCTATGCTGGTAAAGGCTTCATGATTATCACAAAACGTCCTGACCAACTTGCTAAAGCGATTAATGATGATCTAGGAAGAGGCGTTACTTTTATTTCTGGTCAAGGCTACTATAGTAAAGAAAATTTGAAAATTATTTACTGTATTGTCGGCAGAAATGAGATTGTGAAAATGAAGGAAATGATTCATCGAATTGATCCTCAAGCCTTTATAACTATTACAGAAGCCCATGAAATTCTAGGAGAAGGATTCACCTTTGAAAAAGAATAAAAAGAGGTAGTATAGTGACCTCAAAAGTTAGACTTTTTCATCTATCTTTTGGGTTACAGACAACCTCTTTTTTGTTTACCCAATCTCTTAAGACCAATTCCGAGCTACTTCTTCATCAGTCTTTAACTGATCCACTAATTGGTCAACTGAGTCAAATTTGGTCATATCTCGAATGCGATCGAGCCAATAAACCATGACGGTTTCCCCATAAATATCTTGATTAAAATCAAAAATATTGACTTCAAAACGTGCTTCTTCTCCATCAAAGGTCACATTTTTCCCGACACTAGCCATAGCACGATACTTCTGGCGTTGAATCTCAACATCAACGACATAAACGCCATCTGCTGGCATATAAGTACGGTCTAAAAGCACCAAATTAGCTGTCGGATAACCAATCGTACGACCACGAGCATTACCATGAACCACCATACCTCTCGACGGAAGTGGCGCCCCCAAAAGTTCTCCTGCTTCTTTCACATTTCCATCTAAAATAGCTTGACGGATACGTGTTGAACTAATCTTTCCTTTCTCATCTTCTACAGGTGGGACAATAATGACTTCCCCATCAAAGTAATCCTTTAAATCTTCTGCTGTTTTTTTGTCAGAACCAAATGTATAATCAAAACCTGCAACAATAATTTTAGCATTCATAGCCTTGATATAAGTTGCAAAAAATTCTTCTGCCGTGAGACTAGCAAATTGGCTACTAAAATCAAGGAGATATAATTCTTCTACACCTTCGCGTTTTAATTTTCTTTCACGTTCAGCAGGGTTCAAAATATGTAAAAATAGGTCAGGATGATAAGGCTCTAAAGCGATCTTTGGAGATTCATTAAAGGTCATAACGACGATAGGCAATAAATCCTTTCTCGCAGCCTTATTGGCAACACGAAATAATTTTTGATGCCCCTTATGTATACCATCAAAATAGCCGAGAACAACGACTGAATCAGATGGTGTGCCAATATCTTTTTGGTTTTTTATAGGAATAGTAATAATCATAAAATAATTATATCATAGCGATAGCTATTTCTGGAACAGAAAATCTGAAATGTCGTTTTTTTAACCTGAAATAGCCATTTTTGCAAAAGGCAGTACTGTTCAAAAAATAGTACAATAAAAAATAAATGATTGAATTGTACGCTATTCCTAATTTATTCTTATCGCATCACAGTTCATAATCATTCTTAAGTGAAAAACTATAATAGTTGAATAGCCTGCACTAATATCGTAAAAAGCCAGCATTTTCTGACGCTGACTTTTTAACTGTGAAAATTCTTTCTCAACTAGATCGCTTCTGTGACAAAACTACGGCTTTCCAATACTTTGAGCATGGCGTTAGCTGTATCTAAGGCTGTAAAGAGGGGCACCCCGTGTTCAATGGCTGAACGGCGGATTTGCTCTCCATCTTCATCAGCAGTTCGTTTGGTTCCTACTGTGTTAATAATAGCTTGAATTCTTCCTTTACGAACAAAACTTGGAATATCCTTATCGTCATCACCAATCTTACCAACAGGTTGGGCTTGCAAGCCATGACTAGCAAAGAAGGCTGCTGTCCCTTCTGTCGCAAGGATTCCATATCCAATATTTTGGAAACGACGAGCCAAGTCCAAGGCTTCTTCTTTTGCATCATCAGCGATGGTAAATACAACATTACCAAAAGTTGGCAAGTGTAAGTAAGAAGCTTCAAAGGCCTTATAGAGAGCTTTTTCCAAAGTCGTATCAGAACCCATAACTTCACCTGTTGACTTCATTTCAGGACCAAGTAAGCTGTCTACCTTAGCTAGTTTGGTAAAGGAGAAGACAGGTGCCTTGATATGAACTCGGGTGCTTTCAGGGTAAAGTCCATCTTGGTAGCCAAGTTCTTCAAGTTTTTGACCAAGAATGAGCTTGGTCGCTACTTGAGCCATAGGAATATTGGTCACCTTAGAAAGGAATGGAACCGTACGGCTGGCACGTGGATTGACCTCAATAACGTAGACTTTTTCATCCTTGATAACAAACTGGATGTTCATCATTCCAAGACAGTTAAGGCCGATTGCTAGGCGTTTAGTATAGTCTGCGATTGTTTCTTGCACCTTTTGCGACAAGGTTTGTGGTGGGTAAACGGCCATTGAGTCACCTGAGTGGACACCAGCACGTTCGATATGTTCCATGATACCAGGGATAAGAACATTTTCTCCGTCTGAAATGGCATCAACTTCGCACTCTTGTCCAACGATATAAGAGTCTACAAGGACTGGATGGTCAGGACTAGCCTTAACCGCTGTACGCATGTAAGAACGAAGATCTTCTTCATTTTCTACGATTTCCATGGCACGTCCACCAAGTACATAAGATGGGCGGACAAGAACTGGGAAGCCAATCTTGCGAGCTGCAAGTACTGCTTCTTCTTCATTGGTAGCCGTTTGTCCTGGTGGCTGTGGAATATCCAAATCTTTAAGAGCTTGCTCGAAGAGGTCGCGGTCTTCGGCACGGTCTAGGTCAGCGACTTGCGTTCCCAAAATGGTCACACCTGCTTTCGCCAATGGCTCCGCAAGGTTGATGGCTGTTTGACCACCGAACTGAACGATAACCCCTTTGGGTTGTTCCAAGTCGATGACATTCATAACATCTTCGAATGTCAATGGCTCAAAGTAAAGCTTGTCTGATACAGAAAAGTCTGTTGAAACGGTCTCTGGGTTTGAGTTCATGATGATGGCTTCGTAGCCAGCAGCCTGGATAGCCTTAACAGAGTGAACTGTCGCATAGTCAAATTCGACTCCTTGACCGATACGGATTGGACCTGAACCTAGAACTAGTACAGATTCCTTATCAGATCTGATAGATTCATTTTCCCAACCATAGGTTGAATAGAAGTATGGTGTTTCAGAGTCAAACTCTGCCGCACAAGTATCTACCATCTTATAAACTGGAACAATCTTGTTTTCCAAGCGAAGTTGGCGAACGTGATCAGCGGTCGTTTTCCATAGTTCAGCAATCTTACGGTCTGAGAAACCATTGAGTTTGGCTGTTTTCAAGACTTCTAGATCTTGTGGATGAGCGCCCAATTCTTGCTCAATTTCAAAGATATGCAAGAGTTTATCCAGATAGAAGATATCAATCTTAGTCAATTCAGCAATCTCTTCAGGTGTATAACCACGACGAATAGCTTCTGATACATAGAAGAGACGATCGTCTTGGGCTTTCACAACCTTTTCAATCAAGGCATCATCAGAAACTGATGCAAGTTCAGGTATTTCATTGTGATGAACCCCAATTTCAAGGGAACGACAAGCCTTAAGGAGAGATTCCTCGATGTTACGACCGATTGCCATGACTTCTCCAGTCGCCTTCATCTGGGTACCAAGACGGCGCTCACCTTTTTCAAACTTGTCAAATGGGAAACGAGGAATCTTAGCAACCACGTAGTCAAGGGCAGGCTCAAACATGGCATAGGTTGAACCTGTAACTGGGTTAATAACCTCATCCAAGGTCAAACCTACTGCAATCTTAGCAGCCAACTTAGCAATTGGGTAACCTGTCGCCTTAGAAGCAAGGGCTGACGAACGCGACACACGAGGGTTTACTTCGATGACATAATACTTGAAACTGTGTGGGTCAAGGGCTAGCTGAACATTACATCCACCTTCAATCTTAAGGGCACGAATAATGCTCAAGCTTGCATCACGAAGCATTTGGTTTTCATAGTCGGACATGGTTTGCGCAGGGGCAAATACGATAGAGTCCCCTGTGTGAATTCCAACAGGGTCAAAGTTTTCCATGTTACAAACAACAAGGGCATTATCAGCTGAGTCACGCATGACTTCATACTCAATTTCCTTGAAACCGGCAATGGAACGTTCAATCAAACACTGGGTAACAGGTGACAACTTCAAACCATTCTCAGCAATTTCACGCAATTCTTCCTCATTGGCACACATACCACCACCAGTACCACCTAGAGTAAAGGCTGGGCGGACGATAACTGGATAGCCAATAGTTGCTGCAAAGGCAACTGCTCCCTCAACTGTGTTTACAATTTCAGATTCTGGAATGGGTTGTTCCAATTCTTCCATCAACTGTTTAAATAGGTCACGGTCCTCCGCTTGGTCAATGGCAGATAATTTGGTACCCAGAAGTTCAACACCAAGCTCATCTAGGATACCATGTTTAGATAATTCCATGGCCATGTTGAGACCTGTCTGACCACCGAGTGTTGGTAGCAAGGCATCTGGACGTTCCTTACGAAGAATTCGTGTCACAAACTCAAGTGTAATCGGTTCAATATAAACTTTATCAGCAATTTCCTTGTCCGTCATGATGGTTGCAGGATTTGAGTTAACCAAAACAACCTCATAACCTTCCTCTTTCAACGACAAGCAAGCCTGGGTCCCAGCGTAGTCAAACTCAGCAGCCTGACCAATAATAATCGGACCAGAACCAATCACCATAATTTTTTGAATATCAGTACGTTTAGGCATATATAAGATATTAAGGGCGTCAAGCGGACAAAGCTAAAATAGGAGTTATGACGAAGAACGGTCAGTTCTAGGAATAACTATCTTTTTAGCACCGTCCGTAGCCCGTATTCAGTTCAGCAAATACGGAGCACCCTTCTCCTTTCTATTCGTCGCCTCACAGAGCGACATTAAATAAGATACAAAGGACGAATAGAAAGCGATTGAATTTTAGGAAACCAAGGAAGGATTGACAATCCAAATTGGTTTATCTAAATTCCGAGCTTTCCGTCCGTGTTCAGTTACATAAATTCTCCGACGAGCTTTTACTCGTTCTTAGTTTGATTGTTTAAAAGCTTCCATCATCTCGATAAACTCGTCAAATAGGTAGCTTGCATCATGAGGACCAGGGGCTGCGTCTGGGTGGTACTGAACAGAGAAGGCAGGTTGGTATCTGTGACGCACACCTTCAACTGACTTGTCATTGATTTCTTCGTGGGTAATAATCAAGTGATCTGGCAAATCCTCACGGCTGACTGCATAACCATGGTTTTGACTTGTAAAATCCACACGTCCTGTAGCAATTTCACGTACCGCGTGGTTAAATCCACGGTGACCAAACTTCATCTTGTAGGTCTTAGCACCATTTGCCATTGCAAAGAGTTGGTGCCCCATACAAATACCAAAAATTGGAATTTTTCCTTGTACACCACGAATCATGTCAAGTGCCTGTGGAACATCTTCTGGGTTACCTGGACCGTTTGACAACATCACTCCGTCAGGATTGAGATGGAGAATTTCTTCAGCCGTTGTCGAATAAGGAACAACCGTCACGTTACAGTTGCGTTTAGAAAGCTCACGTAAGATTGAGTGCTTGAGACCAAAGTCCACTAGCACCACGCTCAAACCAACTCCTGGAGCTGGATATGAAGTTTTAGTAGAAACCTGCTTGATATTGTCTGTCGGTAAGACTGTTGCTTGGAGCTGGTCCGTCACATGGTCCATGCTGTCTCCAACATGGGTCAAAGTTGCACGCATGGTACCATGCTTACGGATAATCTTGGTAAGGGCACGCGTATCAATTCCTGAAATACCCGGAATTTTCTTGGATTTCAAAAATTCATCCAGCGTCATTTGATTTCGCCAGTTGCTTGCTCTACGTGCCTCTTCGAAAACAACAACTCCCTTACAAGTTGGAATGATGGATTCATAATCATCACGATTAATTCCATAATTTCCTACCAAAGGATAAGTAAAGGTCAAGATTTGTCCATTGTAAGACTGGTCTGTAATGGATTCTTGGTAGCCGGTCATTCCTGTATTAAAGACGATTTCGCCTGTTACATCAATATCTGCTCCGAAGGCCTTACCTTCAAAAACTGTGCCATCTTCTAATACTAGAAGTCTTTTTGTCATATTTTCACCTCTCGTGGACGCTCACTGGCGTCTTTTAACGTCTTGTGTTTTAGTTGGCGTTTCTACTCGCCAGTACGGATTCTAAGATTGCCATTCTAACAAAGACACCATTGGTCATTTGTTGTACAATCCGTGATTTTGGTGCTTCAACCAAGTGATCTGCAATTTCTACATCACGATTGACTGGAGCTGGGTGCATGAGGATTGCTGTTTCTTTCAAACGGTCATAACGTTCTTGAGTCAAGCCATGTTGGGCATGGTAGTCTTCTTTTGAAAAGACAGCCCCACTATCATGGCGTTCATGTTGCACACGGAGAAACATCATGACATCCACCTGATCAATGATTTCATCAATAGTTACAAACTGTCCATAGTCTGCAAACTCTTGACTTCTCCATTCCTCAGGTCCAGCAAAATAAAGTTCTGCACCTAAGCGTTTCAAAATCTGCATATTGGATTTGGCAACGCGTGAATGGTCCAAGTCACCTGCAATCGCAACCTTGAGACCCTCAAAGTGACCAAATTCCTCATAAATGGTCATCAAATCAAGCAAGCTCTGGCTAGGGTGTTGTCCCGAACCATCTCCACCATTGATGATTGAAGTCGTAATCGTCGGACTCGCAATTAACTCTCTGTAGTACTCAACCTCTGGGTGGCGAATCACACAGACGTCAACTCCTAAAGCAGATAGAGTCAGAATGGTATCATAAAGTGTCTCACCCTTATTAACCGAGCTGGTCTTCACATCAAAGTCAAGTCGTTCCAGCCCCAATTTAATCTCTGCCACTTCAAAGGACTTATGCGTCCGTGTAGAATCCTCAAAGAAAAGATTGGAAACAATCGGATGGTCTTCATAAGGAAGCTGAGCTCCGTTTTTAAACTCAATTCCTCGCTTGATCAATTTCATGACTTGATCGACAGTGAGGTCTTCCATGGACACCACATGGTTCAATGCTTGTTGATTTTCTGACATGGCTACTCCTTTAGCTTTCTAAGCTTCTTCAGTAATCAGAACTCTGTCTTGGCCATCAAGTTCTGCCATCTCTACGATGATTTCTTCAGAACGACTGGTTGGGATATTTTTTCCAACGTAATCTGGACGGATTGGCAATTCTCTATGTCCACGATCGACTAGAACGGCTAAACTCACGCGCGCAGGACGACCATGACCGACAATATTATCAATAGCAGCACGGATGGTACGACCTGTATAGAGCACATCATCCACCAAGATAACTTCACGGTCTGTCACATCGACAGAAACCAAAGAAGTATCTTCTCCACTTTTAATATCATCACGGAAAGGTTTGGTATCCAATTCCACAACAGGAACTGAAAGATTTTCTAACTGCTCCAAGCGTTCTTGGATTCGGTGGGCGATAAAGACACCACGAGTTTTAATACCAGCCAAGACGATTTTGTTCAAATCTTTGTTACGTTCGATAATCTCGTAAGTAATACGCGTAATCGCTCGTTTGACGGTCAATTCGTCTACAACTTCTTTTGTCTTCATGACAAACCTCCAAAAAGAAAAGTCTCCTTAAACAAGGAGACTTGAAATGTATAGCTAAGCGAGCCCTACTACAAATAGTATAGACTTCACCCTTCTACTTTATCACGCTCCTTGCCTGCCTCACGGGACAGGTTTAAAGGAATATTTAGTTATCAAATACTATAGCACAAAGCAGACCTAAAATCAAGCAAAAACTTTTGAGCCCCATCTTATAAATTGCTAAAATCATATAATTGTGGGTACTGGTCACACTCTGGATTTTTAGGATGACAAATAGCTCTTCCAAAATAAATCATGGCCTGATGGGCAGCTAACCACTGCTCCGGCGGCAAGATATCCATGACCCGCTTTTCAACCTCAAGTGGCGTCGATGATTTTTTGACGATATCGTGGTGTTTGCAAATACGCTCCACATGAGTATCCACTGCAAAAGCTGGAATCCCAAACCCCACACTCATGACAACATTGGCTGTCTTGCGACCAACACCTGCTAAACTCTCCAATTCCTCACGTGTCTGAGGGACCTGACCATCAAAATCGTCTAGTAACTGTTGGGCACATTTTTTAAGAAATTTAGCCTTGTTCCGATACAGTCCCAGGCGAGAAATGTGTGAAGCAATCTCACTCTCTGTCGCTAAAGACATGGCTTGTGGCGTTGGAAAGGCAGCAAAGAGACCTGGCGTGGCCTTATTTACAGCTGCATCCGTTGTCTGAGCTGACAACATGACCGCAACCAAGAGTTCAAAATTATTGGTAAAATCAAGACTGGGCTTGGCATCTGGAAACAGAGCAATGATTTCTTCCAGCACTTTTCGTGCTCGTTTTTTTGACAAGACCATTATTCGTCTCCATCAAATAGTCCTTGTAAGCCAGCAAAAGGACTGTTTTCTTCTTTCTTAACTGCTTGTTGAGCTTGGTATTCTTCCTCTGTCATGATTTGCCAGTCATTTCCTGACACAAATCCTTGACCAGCTTCTTCTTCAGCTGTCAAGACCTTGATAGGGATATTAAGCAGGATATTGTCTGACACGCTCTCAGCAAGGTCAAGTTCTCCATTTTTGATAGGCAAGACCAAATCATCATCTAGAACTTCTTGATCTAGCTGGTTAGTTGCGCCTTCCATGAAAACTTCCGTGACTGGATAAGATTCAACTAACTCAACTGGATCCATACTGCGACTTGAAGCAAGAACAATGGTATAAGATAGTTGATAATCTAAGAAATACATACGGTCTTCATACTGTACTTTCCCAACTGCAAGGATATCTTTTACATCTAAAATTTCTTGATTGCGTGCACGCAGATCTGCGGCTAAGTCTAACGTTTGTTCAAAATGCAAGCCCTCAGACTGCTTACGAATTTCTTGAATATTTAATTTCATACTTCCTCCATAAAGATTTACTCTCTTGATTATACCATGAAAAGGCTACAAATCAGCCCACCAAACTTTGTAATTAAAATTTAAATTTTTGACATATTCACTATTATGTTTTTGTTTTTCAATGCTATACTATAGACAATAATACATCAGAGCAAGGAGGATGCTCACATGGAAGATAAAGAACTCATTACTAATGCTTACCACTCGTATTTTAGAGGTATTTTAGAGATTTGAATTTCCAGTTTTCTGTTGACAAAATATCCTGAAAGGTATAGGATAGAGGTACCAATACTCGGAGGTAAGTGAGACATGAACAACTAAGTCTATCAAATAAAGAACCTTTATTTAGTAGATCTTGTTTTTGTCTCTTTTTGTGTGCTCTTTTATGCTCTTTCTTCTGGCATTTTATACTCAATGAAAATCAAAGATCAAACTAGGAAGCTAGCCGCAGGTTGCTCAAAGCACTGGTTTGAGGTTGTAGATAAGACTGACGAAGTCAGCTCAAAACACTGTTTTGAGGTTGTGGATAGAACTGACGAAGTCAGTAACCATATCTACGGTAAGGCGACGCTGACGTGGTTTGAAGAGATTTTCGAAGAGTATTAATAGAGTTTTTTGACATAGACTTTGGGCTCTACTAGGTAAAGTAGAGCTTTTTGTTATGCACTATCAACATTCTAGAAAGGGCAATCATATGATAAAAATCAATCACCTGACCATCACACAAAACAAAGATTTACGAGACCTTGTCTCTGATCTCAGTATGACCATCCAAGACGGAGAGAAGGTCGCTATTATTGGCGAAGAAGGAAATGGCAAATCAACCTTGCTTAAAACTTTAATGGGGGAATATTTGTCTGATTTCACTATCAAGGGAGACATCCAGTCTGACTATCAGTCACTAGCCTATATTCCTCAAAAACTTCCCGAGGAGCTGAAAAAGAAAAGTCTACACGACTACTTCTTTTTAGATTCTATTGATTTAGACTACAGTATCCTCTATCGTTTGGCTGAGGAATTGCATTTTGATAGCGATCGTTTCGCTAGCGACCAAAATATTGGCAGTCTATCAGGGGGCGAAGCTTTGAAAATTCAGCTCATCCATGAGTTAGCCAAACCCTTTGCGATTCTCTTTTTAGATGAACCTTCAAATGACCTAGACCTTGAAACAGTTGATTGGCTAAAAGGTCAGATTCGAAAGATTCGGCAAACCGTTATTTTCATCTCCCATGATGAAGACTTTCTTTCTGAAACGGCAGATACTATTGTCCACTTGCGACTGGTCAAGCACCGAAAAGAAGCTGAAACTCTAGTAGAGCATTTAGACTATGAGAACTATAGTGAGCAGAGACAGGCTAATTTTGTCAGACAAAGTCAGCAAGCTGCTAACGACCAGAGAGCCTATGACAAAACCATGGAAAAGCATCGCCGAGTCAAACAAAACGTAGAAACTGCTCTTCGAGCTACCAAAGACAGTACTGCTGGGCGACTATTGGCTAAAAAAATGAAAAATGTTCTCTCTCAAGAAAAACGCTTTGAAAAGATAGCTCAGTCCATGACCCAAAAACCACTTGAAGAGGAAGAAATCAGACTTTTCTTCTCAGACATTCAACCATTACCGGCATCTAAAGTCTTAATACAACTGGAAAAAGAAAATTTGTCCATTGACGACCGAGTTTTAGCTCAAGAACTACAACTAACTGTCCGTGGGCAAGAAAAAATCGGTATCATCGGCCCAAATGGTATTGGGAAATCAACTCTGTTAGCCAAATTACAGCAACTTCTTAATGATAAAAGAGAGATTTCGCTTGGTTATATGCCACAAGATTACCACCAAAAACTGCAATTAGATTTATCACCAATAGCCTATCTCAGCAAAACTGGGGAAAAAGAGGAACTGCAGAAAATCCAATCTCACTTAGCCAGTCTCAATTTCAGTTATCCAGAAATGCAGCATCAAATTCGCTCCTTATCTGGCGGGCAACAGGGAAAACTCCTGCTTTTGGATTTAGTCTTGCGCAAACCAAACTTTCTCCTTCTGGATGAGCCCACACGAAACTTTTCTCCAACTTCTCAACCCCAAATTAGAAAACTCTTTGCCACTTATCCTGGTGGTCTCATTACTGTTTCACATGACCGTCGTTTCTTAAAAGAGGTCTGTACTAGTATCTATCGTTTGACAGAAAATGGTTTGGAAGTCGTTGATTTAGAAGATTTATACTCATGAGGATAATTATTTGCTTTGGAGCGCTATTTGAACATTATAATAGGTGATAAATCTGGCTCTATAATATTTGTAGTGGGTAAATCCCCTATAGATATTATGGAGCCTATTTTGTTGTAGAAAAAAAGTCCCATAAGATCTATAATGAAAAGCAACCAAACCATCATTAGAAAGAATCCTATGG